>CAWVEX010000015.1:0-3886 GCA_963928415.1 Bacillota bacterium
TTTCCTATATTTAATATGCATGGCATTAAAATATTTGCATACATATTAGCATTTGTAGAACTTAAGCATAATTCATCATTTAATTTATCAAATTTTTCTTTAGACTTTTCTTCATAGTTAAATACTTTAACTACTTTTTGTCCTTCCATCATTTCTTCAATGTAGCCATTTACTTTACCTATATCTTCTTGTTGTCTTACGAAATATTTAGAGCTATTTCCACCTAAATATTTAGATATAAATATCATTAAAACAACCATACCTAAAACAATGAAAGTTAAATATACATTTGTAAATAACATTGATACAAATATACTAATCATAGTAATTACTGATGCAAATACTTGTGGAATACTTTGACTAATCATCTGTCTTAATGTATCAACATCATTTGTATATGTACTCATTATCTCTCCATGAGCATGAGTATCAAAATACCTTATAGGAAGAGTTTGCATATGATTAAACATATCAAAGCGTATTTGCCTTAAAACACCTTGAGATACATTTATCATAAGCCTATTATATAAATATGTTGCAACAATACCAATTAGATAAACTATTCCCATTTTTATTACAGCTATATATAATTCCGAAAAATCTTGGTTTTCGCTACCTAGTAGAGGAGTAATATAATTATCTATAAGTGTTTTTAAGAATTGAATTCCAAGTACATTTGCAACTGAGCTTACAATAATACTAATTATTACTATTGCAAGTTGAAGTTTATATATTCCAGTAACATATTTAAGTAATCTTTTAATTGTACTGAAATTTATGCCTGATGCTGTTTTCTTGTTGTTATTCTGCTTTATTTTCATTATTATCTCCTCCCTTCATCTGTGTATTGTATACATCTCTATATATTTCATTTGTCTTTAATAATTCTTCTGATGTTCCTATTTCACTAATTTTACCTTCATCTAATACTATTATTCTATCTGCATCTTCTACTGAAGATACTCTTTGTGCAATAATTATTTTTGTAGTATTTGGTATTTTTTCTCTAAATGCTTTTCTAATATAACTATCAGTTTTTGTATCTACTGCACTTGTTGAATCATCTAATATTAATATTTTAGGTTTTTTAAGTAGTGCTCTTGCAATACATAATCTTTGTCTTTGACCACCAGATACATTAGTTCCACCTTGATCTATATATGTATCATATTTTTCTGGAAATTCTTGTATAAAGCTATCTGCTTGTGCTAATTTGCAAACTTCTTCTAACTCTTCATCATCTGCATTTTCATTACCCCATCTTAGGTTTTCTGCAATTGTTCCAGAAAATAGTACATTTTTTTGTAAAACCATTGATACATTATCTCTTAAAGATTTTAAATCATAGTCTTTTACATTTATTCCACCTACCTTTACTGTTCCTTTGCTTACATCATATAGCCTTGGAATAAGTTGTACAAGTGAAGATTTTGAGCTTCCAGTTCCACCAATAATTCCTATAGTTTCACCAGATTTAATTTCTAAATTAATATCTTTTAAAGCATATTTATTTGGATCTTTTTCATCACTATATGCAAAACTTACATTTTCAAAAGAAATAGAACCATCCTTTATTTCTTTAATAGCATTCTTCTTGTTTTTAATTGCTGAAACTTCATCTAATACTTCTATAATTCTTTCAGCAGATGATTGTGCCATTACTACCATAACAAAGACCATAGATAGCATCATTAAGCTCATAAGTATTTGCCAAGCATAAGATATTAAACTTGAAAGTTCACCTGTTTGAAGATTTCCTCCTACTATGTATTTAGCACCAAGAAGTGAAATTGTAAGTACTGAAAAATATACAACAAATTGCATTATTGGGCTGTTAAATGCAATGATTTTTTCTGCCTTTTTAAAATATGTATATACATCATTATTAACTTTCTTAAATTTATCTTCTTCATGCTTTTCATTTGCATAAGCTTTTACAACTCTAATTCCTCCAACATTTTCTTGAACAACCCTATTTAAATTATCATACTTCTTAAATACTTTTTCAAAATTTGGATGTGCCTTAATTGCAATATAAAATAGAGCAACTCCTAGTACTGGAATTGATACTAAAAATACACAAGAAAGTTTTGCATTAATGCTAAATGCCATAAGAAGTGATGCAATAAGCATAACAGGTCCTCTTACTAATATTCTTATTATCATCATAAATGCCATTTGAACATTTGTTACATCAGTAGTTAATCTTGTAATTAGGCTTGATGTTGAAAATTTGTCTATATTTTCAAATGAATAATCTTGTATTTTGTAAAACATAGCCTTTCTTAGATTTTTAGCAAAACCTGATGATGCTTTAGCAGCAAATCTACCTGAAAGCATACCAAATGCTAAAGACATAATTGCAGATACTGTAAGTAATATTCCTATTTTTAATATGTAATGTATATCACTATTAGGAATTCCAATATCTATAATTTTTGACATAAGTAGTGGAATTATTACTTCCATTATTACTTCTAAAATTACAAAAAATGGTGTTAAAAGACTTGCTTTTTTGTATTCTTTAATATAACTTGATAATTTTTTTATCATATTTTCCTCCTTCTTATATTTTATGTAAATGGTAAAAAACAGATTTAAAAAGAACAAATTTCTTTGTTCTTTTTTGATAATATTTAATTTCTTATAATAATCTTTTAAATAATATAGTTAATTATTTTTTATTTATAATATTAAAAGTCTTTTACAATTTGCTTTTCTTATTTTATGTTATAATGTTACAACTTTTATTTTTCATTGTCAAGAGAATATTTTACATAATTTTAATAGGAAATTTAAAAAAAAAACACAAATAAAAGTTTTATCTTCTATATGTGCTTTCATTATATATATAATTTAAATTCTAGATTTAATTAGTCTTTTAGTAGTTCTTTTAATTCTTCTTTATTAATGTTTAATATTTGACATATTTGTTCATCTGACATTTTTAATTCTTTCATCCTTTTTGCATTTGCCTTTTTTTCCAATTTCTTTCCTTCTTCTTTTGCATAAGCAATACCTGTGTCATAGTTAAACTTTGCCATTTTTCTTGCTTCAATTATTTCTCTTTCTTTTGGATCTGTCATTATCTCTTCTACTAATTTTATTGCTTTTTTTACTTCTGGATTTTCTAACTTTGGCATTTCTATCTTATCCTCCCTTCCTGCTATAAGCCACAGCCACTGTTCTAACTTGGTTTTCGCTTCTGGATTTTTCTTAATAAACTTTGGTGCACTATATCTGTTTATTAACTTATTGTCATTAATCTTCATTTTTATTGTATCAAATATATAGCGTTTTTTCAATATTTTTTAAGATGAATTCTACTATAAATATTCCTTTCATTTATTATTTCATATAAAATTCATAATATTTAATACAAATTTTAAGATATTATAAATTTTATCTTTTAGAATTAATTTTTCTTCCTATGTAAACTATTCACCTCTTTTCTTTATTATTTCTTTATTTGGAAATTGATTAGAATTAAATTTTTAGAAATTAATTATTTGATTAAAATTTATGTATTAATTTTATATTCTATATATTTTTATGTCAATTACTTTTAAGTAATATTTTAATTTTTTCATCGACATAATTCGACACTAAAATCTAGCTTTATTTTTTACACTTGACTATTTTTCCTCTTTATTTCTATTTTTATAATAATTAACAATTTCTTAGATTCATAAATTTTGATTAAAATATATGTAGTAATAAACTTTCTGCATTTATTGTCATTTCTTTATTTTATTATTCTATCATTCGATATTGCTAATTTATTTTCAAATCTTCTTTTAGTTTTTCTAGTAATTGTTTATTTGTCATAAACAACCTCCTTTAAAATATATTTATTTTACATAATATATTTTAAAGGAGGTTATCT
>CAWVEX010000016.1:0-21661 GCA_963928415.1 Bacillota bacterium
ACTAATACTTTATACTAACTTAGGAGGCTAATTAAAATGTTATCAGAACCAAAATTAGAAAATGGAATTTTTGAAGATACATACACAACAAGTTTTGCTCAAACAGGAATTCATAATGTTCTAACCAATAAATCAATCCTTTCAATATTAGAAAATATTGCTGGAAGACATAGTGCATATGTTCATTTCACTTTTTCAGATATTGCTAAATATAATTTAACATGGGTATTATTAAACTGGAAATTAAAAGTTATTAAAAGAATTGGTTCAGAAGAAAATATAAGAATTCAAACTTGGGGCAGACTAGTTACAAGAATATTTGTTTTAAGAGATTTTAAAATCTTTGATGACAAAGGAAATTTATGTGCAATTGCTACATCTAAATGGTGTTTGCTTGATACTCAAAAAGGTAAAATTGCTAAAATGCCTGAAAACTTACTAGATATTTATGGTGGAGTTCATGATGAGTCTGTATTTGGTATTGAAGATGTACCTAAACTTACTGAACCAACTTCTTTACCTATTTCATCAGATACATATAAAATTCGTAGATTTGATTTAGATCTAAATAAGCATGTTCATAATTTAAATTACTTAAATATTGCGTACGAACTACTTCCTGAAGATATCTTTGATGGTGAGGAATTAAACAATGTAGAAATACTATATAAAAGAGAATTAAAATATGGCGATATAGTTAAATCTTATTTATATAAAGAGGATGATGTTTATACTATAGTTATGAAAAGTGAAGATGATAGTATACTTCATTCTATAGTTAAATTATATTAAAATTTAAATATTTACTAAAATTAAAATAGATCTTTTTTTAAATCTAAATAAATTTCTCATATAAATTTTAAAATTATAGAAATGAAATTCAAAAAAATAAGTCAAAGTAGTTCATACTTGACTTATTTTTCTTTTTTATTATTTTTAGATTTTATTTGATTCTATATTTTTTCAATTTCTTTTTCTTTATTTAAAAACTTTTCTAATAATTGTTCTCTACACTTTTCTTCAAAAGTATCATCTAATTTTTTTAGCTCTACTTTCTCATTATATTTTCTTTCTAAACAATAAGAAATAATATAATCTGCTAAAACTGGATTTTTTGAAAGAAGTGGTCCATGAAGATAAGTAGCTATTACATTTTCTTTAAAAAATCCTTCTTCAGTATCTCCAAATTTATTACCATTTCCGTATAAAACTTTTCCAAATGGTGAATCAATATCAAAAGTTTGTCCGCCATGATTTTCAAAGCCAATTACTTTTATTTCAGTATCTTTGTTTTTTTCTTCTTTATTATTTTTTTCATTATTTTCTTCAACTTTTTCTTCTTGGATATTATTATTCTTTGTAAAATTATTTAATTTAACATCTAGCACAATATTTCCAATACATCTTTTCTTTCTATCTGGTTCTGCCACGGTATAATAGTTAAATACTTCTAATCCTGGTATAACATTGCCTTCTACACCTTTATAATATTTACCAAATAATTGGTAAGAACCACATATTAATAAAAAGAAAACTTTGCTTTCCACTGCCTTTTTTATATTATCTTTATATTTTATTAAATCTGTAGATAAGATGCTTTGCTCATTATCTGCTCCACCACCAGCAAATACTATATCATAAGAAGTAAAATCTGGAGCTTTATCTCCTATAGTATATTTATCTACAATTAAATTAATACCTCTTTTTTCCATTCTATATTTAAGTACCTGAATATTACCATAATCTCCATAAAGTTCAAGCATATCTGGATATAAATATAATAATTTAATTTCTTTCATTTTTCCTCATTTCTTTTAACCCAATAGGGACGTTCCTATTGGGTTAAAATTTCTTTTCTTGTTGGTTGCAGAGCTGTATAGTTAGCAATTACATATTTCTTTGTTTTAGTTTTATATAAAGCTTGTACCGCTTCTTTTAAATCTAAATATGCCTCTATTTTATCTATATCAAACCCACTTGTTTTAATTCTTATTGCCATATCATAAGCTCTAGTACCTGATGTAATTATTCTTGTTACATTTTTAACATCAAAGTTAATGTCCCATATCCAAGATACATCATGTCCATCTGCTGAATTATCATTTAATACAAATAATAGCTCTTTTTCATCTTTATCTTCATTTAGAGTTCTTAAAGATACATTTGCTCCTGTTGGATTTTTTGCTAGATTTATTATTGTTTCGCAGTCTTTTACTACTACATCTTCTGCTCTACCATTATCTAGTTTAAATGTTTTTAAAGCATCAGTAGCATCTAAATTATACAATTTTGCTATGCTTATTACTGCTGCATAATTATATATAGAATAAATATTGTTTGCTAAAGTTTTATATTCTTTATCACTTTCTTTGAAAGTTTTTGTTTCTAAGTTAATATCTTTTATTTCTGTAAATAATGGTTCTTTCCCATAACCACATTTATGGCATTTGAATTTACCAATATGTGAATATTGGTAATATTCATATTCCAATTTAGTTTTATCAAATGGGCAAAATTTGCCTTCTCCTGCTTCTGTTTGATAATCTTTTGCATATTTATATCTATCTACACTAAAATAATAAACATTCATATTATTTTCATTTGCTCTTCCAAGTCTTGCAACATTCGGATCATCATTATTTAATATTAAGTTTCCTTCATAAGTTTTCAAGAAGTCATTTATTTTTAATATTAAACTTTCTACTTCTCCATTTCTATCTAATTGGTCCCTAAAGAAATTCAAAACTACTAAAGTATTTAGTGGTATCTTTTTAAATACAATTGGTACATAGCTTTCGTCTACTTCAAATGTTACAAAATCTGCCTTTATTTTGCCAGTTAATGTGCAACTTTTTATTAAGGTAGTAATAATTCCTGTTTCCATATTGTTTCCTTCTTTATTACTTACTACCTTTTTACCATTTTTCTCAAACATATATCTTATTGCATTATTAGTTGTAGTTTTTCCATTAGTTGCAGTTACTGCAATTACTGGGCAGTTTATTTTTATGCTCTTTAAAATATCTGGACTTAATTTTTTTACTATTATTCCAAGCATATTTCCATTATTTTTATGTAATATTTTGCATAAAATATTTGCAAATACATTTAATATTTTAGCAAATATTATAACTAATAAATTATACATATTCCATCCTTTTCTAAATTACAATTTTTAACCTTTTCTCACATATTAGTGCGAAATTTCATTTGACAAATATATCAAAAGTATGTATAATAATTATAGGAAATGAAGCCACAGAAATGTGTGCTACCATCATTTTATGGTTAAAACACCACATAGCTTGGCGAAGCGTAATGTGGTGCTTTTTTATTATTTGCTCAAAATTACTACTATCGCAATAATCAAGGCAATAGCTATGATAGTAACTCCTACTAAACTAAAAAATAGTAGGTTTATTATTTGTAATAATAATTGTTCCATAGCACCACCTCGCTTTCTCACAGATGTACTGTGTATGTAAGGTGGTAGCACCCACACTGCTTATATCATTTCCTATGTATATTACTATACTATATTTCGTCAAGCAAGTCAATATATTATTTCTATAAAGTTTTATTTAAAATATTTTTAAAACTTCTTGAATTTCTTCTATATTTATTTGTGAAATTTCACCTGTTTCCATATTTTTTAATGGAGCTTTTTTACTTTCTATTTCATTATCTCCAATTGTTAAAACATATTTTGCTTTTTTCTTGTCTGCATATTTTAGCTGTGCCTTCAAACTTCTTCCCATTATATCTTTTTCAGCATATATTCCATTGTCTCTAAGAAGTTCTACATATTTTGTAGCATATAGATTAGCTTTATCTCCTAAATATGCAACAAATACTTGCATATTTTTTTCTAAATCTAATTCTTTATTATTTGCTTTAAATACATCAATTAGTCTTTCCATACCTGTAGCAAATCCTATCGCTGGAGTTTTAGCTCCACCTAATTCTTCTGCTAATCCGTCATATCTTCCACCACCAAGTACAGTTACCCCATCTATTTTAGATACAAATTCAAATACAGTTTTAGTATAGTAGTCTAAGCCTCTAACTATATTACTATCTACTTTATATGTAATACCTAACTCATTTAATGCATTTTTTACATTTTCAAAATGTGTTTTACAATCTTCACATAAATAATCTAATATTCTTGGTGCATTTTGATTTAATTTTTTGCAAGTTTCTTCTTTGCAATCAAGTATTCTCATAGGATTTTTTTCAAATCTTGTTTTGCAAGTATCACAGTATTTGTCTAAATTTGGTCTAATATATTCTTTTAAAGCTTCTTTGTAGCTTTCTCTACATTTAGGACATCCAATACTATTAATATTTAGTTCAATATCTTTAATATTTAGCTTTTCAAAAAATTTATTGCACATTTGTATTATTTCTACATCTGCCATATATGAATCTGAACCAAATAGTTCAACTCCTATTTGATTAAATTCTCTTTGTCTTCCCTTTTGCACATTTTCATATCTATACATAGACATTTTGTACCATAATTTTATTGGAGAAGGCTCACTTGCCAATCCATTTTCAATATATGCTCTTACAACTCCTGCTGTTCCTTCGGGTCTTAGGGCTATTTTTCTTCCACCTTTATCTTCAAAATTATACATTTCTTTTTGTACTACATCTGTTGTTTCACCTACACCTCTTTGAAATAGGTCTAAGCTTTCAATTACAGGTGTTCTTATTTCTTTATATCCATATTTTTCAAATAATTCTTTTGCTATTCCTTCAATATATTGCCATGTTTCTACTTCTTTAGGTAATATATCTCTTGTACCTTTTAATTTTTGTATCATACTTACTCCTTTCTTAATTTTAAGTACTTTATTAATCTTATTTCATACTTAATTTAAACTTATATTAAATAATTATTTTTATTATACTTTTTAAAATTATTATTTACAATTTCTATTTTTCTCATCCTTAATTGTTGTAGCAATTCCATGTCCTGGATATACGAATGTATCATCTGGTAATGTAAAAAGTTTTTTTAGAGATTTTTTAAGTTCTTTTAGGCTTCCTGTTGGAAAATCTGTTCTTCCATATCCCATATACATTAAAGTATCTCCAGTAAATACTATTTTTTCTTCTTTGCAAAATAAACTTGTTCCATCATTGGTATGTCCAGGTGTTGATATAACTTCTAATTCAATGCCACCTACATGCAAAATATCTTTATCATCTACTCTTGCATCTACATTAGTATATATATCTTTTCCAATCATACTTGAAAGATTAATTTCACTATTATTTATATTTTCTTCACCTAATCTACTAATTAATATTTCTCCACCATATTTTTCTTTAAGCTCCTGGGCCTTTTCTATATGGTCTAAATGTGAATGAGTTAAATATATATATTTAAGTTTAGCATTTAGAATTTTAAGCATTTCTTCTATTTTATTTATTTCTCCACCTGGATCTATACATATTGCCTCTTTTGTTTCTTCATCTTGCATGATATAACAATTTGTGTAATCATCTATTAGACTTGATTTTACTTCAATTTGCTTTAGTATCATCATTTTTCCTTTCTTTAGTTTTTTATTATTTGTAAATTATCATATTTTAAATGTATAACTTATTTATTTTATTTAATTTTTTAATATTTTCATCTATTTCTTACGTTTTACATCATATACACTATCTATTTTTCCTAATTCTCTTTGTGCTTTAGTTAAATCTTCAATATTTTTTACTTCTAGAGTTAATTCTACTGTTGCTATTTTTTCTTTACTTGCTTTAGCAGAAATTGCAACTAACCTTGTATTAGTATTACCAATTACTCTTATTACATCGGCAAGAAGCCCTTCTCTGTCATTTGCAAAAATAGTAATATCTACATTATAGCTAGATTCTTTCTTTTCATCCCAATAAACATCTATAATTCTGCCTTCATCTTCTAATAAGTCTTTTACATTTTTGCAATCTTTTCTATGAATTGTTACTCCTCTACCTCTTGTAATATATCCAATAATTTCATCACCAGGTACTGGGTTACAACATTTAGAAAGTCTAACTAAACAGTTATCTATTCCTTTTACAATAATTCCTGTTTTAGAAGATTTTTGCTTTGGACTTGTTTGAAGTTCAACTATTTTTTCTTCAACATTTTCTTCTTTATGGAATTTTCTATATTCTTCTAATGTTCTTGCTATTATCTTATTTGCAGTAATAGAGCCAAATCCAACTGCTGCATACATATCATCTAGAGTTTTAAAAGAATATCTTTGAAGTGCTGGTGTGTAATACTTTTGAACAAATAACTCGTCTTCAGCCATTCCAATTCTTTTAATTTCTTTTTCTATTAAATCTTTGCCTTTTGAAATATTTTGTTGCTTTTCATGTTTCTTAAACCATTGTTGAATTTTAGTTTTTGCAGATGTACTTTGTACAAATTTAAGCCAGTCTCTACTTGGTCCTTTACTATTGTCGTTAGTAATAATTTCAACAATATCTCCACTTTTTAATTTAGTTACAATTGGCATCATTTTACTATTTATTTTGCAACCAACCATTTTATTACCAATTTCAGCATGTATCATATATGCAAAGTCTATTGGTGTACTTCCTTTAGGAAGAGTCTTTATTTCTCCTTTTGGAGTAAATACATATACTTCATCTTCAAAAAGTTCAGTTTTAAGAGTTTTTAAAAACTCTTGTGGATCTTGCATATCTTTTTGCCACTCTAAGCTTTCTCTTATCCATGCAAGTTTATCATCTGTAACAACAACATTTGCTTTCTTTCCTTTAAAAAAGCTTGATTCTTTATATGCCCAGTGTGCAGCAATACCAAATTCAGCAATTCTATGCATATTATATGTTCTTATCTGTACTTCAAAAGGGGTTCCATTAGGTCCAATTAATGTTGTATGAAGTGATTGGTACATATTAGGCTTTGGAACCGCAATATAATCCTTAAATCTTCCTGGCATTGGTGTATATAGTTCATGAACTACACCTAAAGCTGCATAACAGTCTTTTACTGAGTTTACTAATATTCTAAGAGCAAATAAATCATAAATTTGATCTAGAGTCTTATTATCTCTTTGCATTTTTCTATAAATAGAATATAAATGTTTAGCTCTGCCTGTAATTTCACCTTCTATATGCTCTTTTTTTAGATTAACTTTTATCTCCTCTTTTATTTGGTCAATAAATTTAAGTCTTTCTTCTCTCTTTTTAGCTATCCCTGAAACAAGTTCTCTAAATTCTTCTGGATATAAATATTTAAAAGCTAAGTCCTCAAGTTCCCATTTTAAAGAATATACACCAAGTCTATTAGCAAGTGGTGCATAAAGGTCCATTGTTTCTCTTGAAATAGCTATTTGTCTATCTCTTTTTAAAAATTTTAGAGTTCTCATATTATGAAGTCTATCTGCTAATTTAATAAGTATTACTCTTATATCTTTACCCATTGCTAAGAACATTTTTCTGTAATTTTCTACTTGTTGTTCTTCTGCACTTACATAGTTGATTTTGCCAAGTTTAGTAACACCATTTACCATATCTGCTATTTCTGGGCTAAATTCTTTTGAAATATCTTCTATTGTTACATCAGTATCTTCTGCTAAATCATGCATTAAGGCTGCACAAATAGTTGCATCATCTAACCCTAAAGTAGATAATATATATGCCACATGTATTGGATGAATTATGTAAGGTTCTCCTGATTTTCTTTTTTGATCACCATGATGAGATACAGCATAATTATATGCTTTCATAATTAATTTTGAATCAGATTTTCTATTATGTTTTTTTAATTCTGTTATAACATCTTTTATTGTAACTTCTTTATTTTCTGACATATACATTCCCCCTTATGTTACATTTTCGTTTAAACTACTTAGTTATTTTCTACTTAATCCATTTAAAATTATTTTTTAAATACTTGTCCTCATATCTTTTAAAGTTATTTGTATATTTTCTAAATCTTTAAATCTATTTACGCTTATATTTCCAACAACGTCAACCTTATCTCCAATTTGATATTTATCTGCTAATTCTCCCATACTAAATCCAATAGCATCAATATAATTATTTCCATCTACTAAAGATAATTTCAAATGTTTTCCTTCTGATAAAGTTCTGATAGATATTATTTTCAAATTTTTATATAAAACCACTGGCATATTATTGCTTTCTCCAAATGGCTCTAGTTGTGATATTTGATCTATTCCACTTATACTTAAATCTGATGAATTTATTTCTTCATCTATTAAAAGTTCTGGAACCAAATCTTCTATATTTTTTGTTTTAGCATATTCTATAATTGCCTTTTTAAAAGTTTCAAAATTTTTAGTTTTAAGGCTTAAACCTATTGCCATACTATGTCCTCCACAAGCAGTTAAATAATCTCTGCAATTATATACTGCATCATGAATATCAAAACCTGGTATACTTCTTCCAGAACCTTTAGAATCTTCTCCTTCAAAACAAATTAATATGCTTGGCTTATATGTAAGATCAGTTATTTTTGATGATACTATTCCTATAACACCATGGTGCCAGCCTTCTTTTCCAATAACAATTAAAGGCTCATCTTTTTCTTTTTCTGTAAGTTCTAGTGCTTCATTATATATTTTCTTTTCAACATCTTGCCTTTGCCTATTATATTCTTCTAATTTACTAGCTAAGTTTCTAGCCTCTATTGGATCATTAGTCAAAAATAAATTTAAAGCATCTTCTTGATGTCCCATTCTTCCACAAGCATTTATTCTAGGTGAAATACCAAATGAAATAAATGTTGAATCTATTTTTTTTACTCCTATCATATCTATTAAAGTTTTAAGCCCTATATTTCTTGTAACTTTTGCTAACATTAAACCTAATTTTGCAATTACTCTGTTTTCATCAATAAGTGGAACAATATCTGAAATTGTTCCAATACAAGCAATATCTATATATTTTAGCCATTCATTTTCATTTAAATTAAGCTTTATACTTAATGCTTGTATAAGTTTAAAAGCAACTCCGCATCCGGCAAGACCATTAAATGGATATTTATTATCTTTTCTTTTTGCATCTACTACTGCAATTGCACCTGGTAATTTATCTGGCACTTCATGATGATCTGTAATTACTACATCTATACCTAATTTTTTAGCAAGTTCTACTTCTTTAACTGCAGTAATTCCGCAATCTACAGTTACCATTAAATTATATCCCTTGCTTGCTATTTCTTTTATTGCTTCTTCATTTAAGCCATATCCTTCATCTAATCTATTTGGTATATATGTTCCTACATCTATACCTCTATCTTGCATAAACCTTTTTATAATTGTTGTACTTGTTATTCCATCTGCATCATAATCTCCATATACAACTATCTTTTCTTTTTTATCCATAGCTTTTAATATTCTATCTACTGCCTTTTCCATATCTGGAAGTTCATATGGATTATGGAAATCTTTTCTAGTAGGATTTAAAAAGACATTTATTTCTTCATCAGATAGATTTTTTTCAGCTAATTTTTGAGAGACTATATATGTAAGATTAAATTTTTTAGAAATATCTGCAATTCTATTATTATCATTTTCTTTAAGTTTCCATTTTTTATTCATTTAAATATTCCTCTCTCTATATATTTCTCCTTTTATAATTATTTAACAGTAGCATCTTTGCTTGCTACTGTTTTATTTTTTATTGTATATATTTTACCTCATTTGTCCATATTTTTCAATAAATAGCACATAAAAAAATTGGTAGAACTATTATTTAGTTCTACCATTGCCATCTACTCATATTCTTTATCTAAACATTCATTTAAGTATATTTTACTTACTAATTTTAATTCTTTTTTATTATCATCAGATAAATCAAATGAATATATTTTTTTTGCATCTGACAAAATTATATATCTTATTGCTTTTATGGTTGTATCACTTATTCTAACTGCTCCTTTATCTAGTCTTCCACAATCTTCGCATTTAAATCCACTATCTTTAAAACTAAAGTATCTTATTTTTTCTTTAGAATTGCATGATGCACATCTATCTATTATTGGTCTAAAGCCTATTAAACTTAGAAGTCTAATTTTAAATATTGAATAAATAAATTCCAAATCTTTATCTGATTCTGACATCATATATATTGTATTTAATGTAAGTTGCAATATTCTATATGTATTTTGATTTTCATCTGTTACATCATTTACTATTTTGCAAACTCTTGAAGCATAAGTTAGCTTGTCTATATCTAGTCTTAAATTATAAAATATTTCAATTGGTTCACAAGAATTAATATGATAAGAACTTGCTCCTTTATATATTAAAAAATCTCCAAAGCACAAAAATTGAGTACCTGCCATAAGTGTACTCTTTGCCCTTCTTGCGCCCTTGGCACTGCACCCTATCTTACCTAAATCTGGAGTAAGTAGGGTGCACATTTTATCATAATCTCCCATATTATTCTGTGAAAGTATTAGTCCTTTTGTTTTAATAAGTCCCATGTTTTGCTCTTTCTTTTTGCTTTATTTATAATTTAATATTTTTATCTAAGTCACTATTTGAATTTAATTTTTGAATAACTTCACTATTTATTGGATTTAATCCGTCTCTTTTGTTTACTTCATTAATAGTTTCATCAACTTTTAAAAGCTCTAATAAAGTATCAATATTTCCAGTAGATTTAAATGTATTCCAAGCAATTTGTTTTAACATAATTAAAGTCCTTTCTGGTTTAGCTAAAAATTTTAGCCTTAATCATCTGCCTTAAATTTCTTTACTATGCTCATATCATTAATCCAATCTTTCTTTACTTTTACCCAAAGTTTTAAATTAATTTTAGTGTCAAGCATTTTTTCTAGATCTTCACGAGCATATGTACCAATTCTTTTAAGCATTGAACCACCTTTTCCTATTATTATACCCTTATGTGATTCTCTTAAACAAAAAATTGTAGCTTCGACGTCGTAAATTTTTTCCAAATCTTTTGTCTTTCTGCTTTTCATTTTATTTACTTCCACTAATATTCCGTGTGGCACTTCATCTTGTAATAGTTTTAATGCTTTTTCTCTTATTGTCTCTTCTGCAATCTGTCTTAAAGTTTGGTCTGTATATTCCTCAGTATCATAATATGCAGGACCTTCATTTAAGTTTCTTTCAATCTCATCTAATATATCTTCAACATTTTTATTTTTTTCAATTGATACTGGTATTATTGCTTTAAAATCATATAAATCTTTGAAATTATTAATAATATTTGCTAATTTTTCTTTGTCTATTAAATCTATTTTGTTTATTATTAAAATAGTCTTTTTATTTGCTTCTTTTATTTTTTCTATTATTTTATTATCTACATTTTTTAGAAAATTATTTTCTTCATTTTTATCTTCATTTTTATTATTTATATGTTTATATTCACTAGCATCAATAACATATAAGACAATATCAGCTTCTGGTATTGAAGCAATTGCATTTTCTACCATAACATTTCCAAGTTTCGATTTTGATTTGTGAAGTCCTGGTGTATCTAAAAATATTATTTGTGAATTAGGTCTATTTACTATTCCTTTTATTCTTGTTCTTGTTGTTTGTGGTTTATTTGCAATAGCAGATACTTTTTCTCCTACTAATCTATTTATAATACTTGATTTACCAACATTAGTTTTACCTATTACTGCTACAAAACCAGATTTAAATTTTTTCATTTTGCTCCCTCTATCTTTACATTTGCATTAATTGGACAAATTTGTACAAATGTATTTCCATCATTAACATCTATTTCATTGCCATTCTCATCTTTATACACAGTTTGTGAACTTCTTGTTACTTTTTCACAAGTTATCTTTATAGCTTTTCCGTTTGTAATATAATATCCGTCTTTAGTTCCAACAGTATTCATGGTTTGTCTCCCTTTATTTTCACCATCATTTAATGTTGAATTAGCTATAAATTCTACTATTATATTCTTAGCTGTAACATCTTCACCTGTTGTCCAATCTGTTTGTTTCTTTCCTTTTGAATATCTTGTATAACGCTTTGTTTCATTATTATATTTCCATTCAACAGTATTTGATTGTGAATATGGTATTGTAATATCTTCTGCAATTTGTCCTTCATCTAAATTTACTTCATCAGTTACATAATTTAATACTGAATCTTTAGTAGATGTTGTCCTATATCCTTTTTTATTTGCAATTTCTAATATTTTTTCAGTTGAAGTTGCAACATTATGTGGAGATTCTTTATCTTTTACTCTCCAAAATTCTTTTGTAGTTTCAGATATACCATTTATGTTATTAACACCTAAAGTAGATATATCTGACTGTGCTTGTGGGCTCCATCCATAATGAACATATATAGCATCATTTTCTAGGGCATAATCTAAAAAGTAATGCCTTGAGCTTCTTACAGGTCCTATTTTATCTAAAATAACTCCTTTAAATAATGCCATTAGCCTAGATTCCCCACCTTCAACAATTATTTCATATACCATATATGCATCATTTAAACCTGCTTGTGGCTGAGCATCTATGTTATTATCTATCATAACAGCAATTGGTCTATCGCTACCATTAAATATTTGAACTCCTGGCATTTCTGCTACTATCGTACCAGTTTCATTATTCTCCGAATTTATTACATCTGTTCCTAAAAATTGAGAATTGTCTTGCTGTGATTTAGTATATAATATTGCTGAACAAACTCCAATTGCAATGATACATAAAATTACTACAATTATAACTACTGCTTTTTTCATAGGTTAGTTGTATGAATTATTTAAAAATTTAAATTTTCATACTCTCCTTTCTTGGTTAATTTTTATATTAGAAATATAATCTATAAATTAATATTATAAAATATTAAATTCTAAAAATAGTTAGCCCATAAACAAGTATTACAATTAAAGGTCCCATAAATGCTCCAAATACTACTTCTCCAAAATTACGAGTATCATTTAATCTATTACCAGCAACTAAAATAGATAGTGCTAAACTTAAGCAAAATATAACTGGATCTTGAGTATTTAGCCATATAGCTGTTAATATTGCAAAAGCTAAAGCTGTTTGTCCACTTGGAATAAATGTGTGTTTTGGATTTTTTTGATTTCTATAACTTGCTGCTGCCTTTACTGCAATTATTCCAATAACTGTTAGTATTATTCCAACAAAAGCTAAGTGTGTGGGTGATGATATCATTTGGCTGAATACACTTTTACCTAAATGAGCAAGTTCAGTTTCTCTAAAAAATAGGAAGTATGCAACTACTATATCATTGCAAGCAGCTAAGACTACTGCTCCTGCTGCTACATCTTTTGCTATTTTTGCCTTTGGATGATATACATCAACATATAAATCTACAACAGTTTCAATTGCTGTATTTAGCATCTCTGCAAATATTACAAAAAATACTGCAAAAGTTAAACATAGAAATTCAGCAGTTGTAAAATTGTAAAATAGGCTTAGTATCATTACTATTACACCTATTACAAGCTGTTTTTTTATATTACTTTGTGTTGTTGCTGAATATACTATTCCATTTACTGCATTATTACAAGCTTCTATAAAATTATGATTATAAAGCCTTTCATCTTTTTTCTTCATACATTATTCTCCCCATGAAATGTACTTTTATTTTAATCACGAGTAATACCTAATTTATTTAGTACACCATCTTCTTTTTGTCTCATTTCTTTTTTATCATTTTCTTCCATATGGTCATAGCCCATTAAATGATAAAATCCATGAACTACCATATATGCAAGTTCTCTTTCAAAACTATGTCCATATTCTACTGCCTGCTCTTTAACTTTAGGTATAGAAATAATAAGATCTCCTAAAACATCTTCTACTTCATAATTGTTTTTCAATAATTCTTCTAATTCTTCTTTTTCAAACATAGGAAAAGAAAGCACATCAGTTGCTTTGTCTATATTTCTATATTTTTTATTAGCTTCTTTAATTACCTCAGGGACAGTTAAAGTTATACTAATGTATAACTTTAACTTATCTAAACCTTCAGTTTTAAAACATTCATTAACTACTTTGTTAATTAAATCCTCATAATCTTTATTTTGTTCTATTTGCTCATAATGAATATCAGCTAGCTGCTCCATCTTGTATTTCCTTTCTAATTCTTCTTCCTTCTACTAATTCATATTTTCCTGTTTTGCAAGAATTATTAAGATTTTTCATATCTCCTAAATTAACTAATCTATTTCTATAGAATTGTAATATTCTAAAGTATTTATCATTATATTTTTCAAGCTTTCTCATATCTTCCCTAATGTATAAGATTTGCTTTTTGATATCATAATCCTTTAAGCCTTTTTCTTTTAATGCCTCTAGTGCTTTACATTTTTCTGCAAATTTAAGATATACATTTTTTTCTTCTGGCTTGTCCCAATAGATTTTAACTGCAAGAAGTTTATTATTATATTGCTCAAATAATCTAAGTAAAAGTTGATATGCATTTTCTCTTTTTCTAGGTATTTTTGTATCTACTATTAAATTTCTTACATCTTTCATAAGTTTTACATAGCATTTTTCTGCTGTAACTAAAGGAATACTATGTACAAATAATTTTCTACTTATACCTAAAAGAATCATTCTTTTATCTAATATATCTACTTGATCTAACTTACCTACTTCATAAGTTTCAAATAAGCTACATTGTTTTATAAGTTCTACATCAGTTAACTTTCTTAAAGGAAGTATATTTGTTATATAATCTTCTAATGTGTCAAAAATTTTGTCATATACTTCATCTTTTTGAGCTTCTGTTAACTTTTCAGTTAATTTCATAGAATAATGTTTTAATAAACGCTTAATAATGTGTTCTATTTCATAAATATAAAAATCTTCATATGAATGCATTAGTTTGTTCTTTTTGGTTTCTAATACATTATTATAATCTAATTCTAATAAATATTTTTGCTTTCTTAATTTATATTCTAATTCATCAGTATCTTTTAATCTTATTACATTATAATATTTAGATAATGCATCTTTTTCAAAATCACTAGCAGAGTCAGTTCTAACCCTTTTATATATTGTATCAATTACTAATTGATCAATAGAGTCTAAATATAAAGAGTATGCTTCTTCAAACTTTTGGCTTAAAGCTTCTTTTTTATTATCATCTTTGCATTCATTCGCTTGATGAAAACTTTTTAATACTCCTGTTCTTTTAATACTGATTAATAAATTATTTATTCCTGTTTTTGTAGGCGTTAATAATTTTGTAAACGTGTTACTTAATTTTGAAAAAAATGTCTTTTTTGTATCATAAACTCTTAAACTTTTTTCTCTTGCTTCCATACATACCACCTTTCACAATACTATTTTCTCTTTAGTTCCTATATCTTCTAAAACTTCATATGTAACCTTTACATCAAAAAAGCTTCCCATATCTGTTATAGACACTTCTTTATTTGCTATTTCACCATCTATAAGGCTATTTAACTTTTCTTCAGCTCTATTTTTTCCTTCTTCTTTTGCCTGAGTCTCATTATATTCAATTTCAGTATTTGTAACCTCATAGTTAGTAGTTTTTATAATTTCAATTGGTAAATAAAAATTAGAAAATAGTTTTATTTTTTTACTTGTATACATTGTATCATAATTTTCATATTTTGAAAGGGTTTTATAAAAATTTATTTTAAAATTATTTATTTTAATTGAATATTTATTTTCAAAATTTCCAGTTTTCTCTTTTTTCGTCTCTTTTTTGTATATTTTTTCATTTTGTGCATATGTAACTAAGGCTTTTACCTCTCCAATTGCATTTACATAATTTTTTCCAGTATATTTTCCTTCCATATATCCTGCAATTAATATATCTCCTTTTTTTACTTCCGCTCCTTCAGTTACCATAATTGTGCCATTTTGTGCAGTAATTTTTTGCACAATTCCATCTTTACTAGCTACTATATTACAGTAATCATTTTCATCAACTATTTCTGGTTTACTATCTGCTTCTACTATTTTTACAATTGCATTTGTTCCTTTGAGTTCAATACCTATCCAAGCGATATCATCTCTTTGATATCTTATTTTATTAATTATTTCTTCTATATTTACTTTAGATTTTAATACACCTATATTTAATCCATCATTATTTAAAGTTTCAATAATCTCATTTGTATCTATAGTATTATTTCCTGTAACTTCAATGTTCCATACAAATTTTGATAAAATATATATTGTAATTATAACTAGGAGAAGTAATATAAAAAATATCTTTCTTTTTTTATATCTTTTCATAACAAATGGTAGTCCATGTTTACCATTTATTTTTATTCTGCATCCATGCTTTTTTGCAATTTTAACAGCTTCTTTAAATTCAGATGCTCCTATATTCATATTCATTATGCTAGACTTTGTTCTCTTCATTCCCCAAAAGAAAATACCTCTGCTCATGCATGTATTTATAAATCTTTCTATATAGTAGCCTTCAACGGTTACATTTAAATATCCAAATATAAAGTTTAATAATATTTTAAAAAGCATAAGATACTCTCCTTTTCACCCAAGAGGGACGCCCTCACCCAAGAGGGACGCCCTTTTTTGGGTTTTTTATAAAAAAGCAATTTATCTTTTAACCCAATAAGGAACGTCCCTCTTGGGTTTTAATCATATTTTTCAAAATCAACACTTTCAATATTTCCAGTTATTATTAAATCATCCTTTGTCATTTCATTCATAAGTAATTCAAATCCATTTATATTAATTAATCCCGTACTCATTTTTATTCTTATAAAAAAATCTTGATATTCAAGTATTGCTTTGTAATTTTCTATCAGTATTCTATTAAAGCCAAGTATTGTAACTTTAGCAATATCTGAAGTTAATTCTTCTGGAATATCAAATAATTTATCAAACTTACCCAAGTTTTCACCCACTTCCTATCTTAATAATTTTAAGTTATATTATTATAATTAATATGATAAAAATTTTTTTCGATTTTAATTTTTTATCTTACAAACTCATCTAAACTCTTAAACTCATATCCTTGATTTTTTATCTCTTTTATAACTTCATCTAGAATATTTGCATTATCTTTAGAAGTTGCATGAAGTAGCATTATTTCTCCATTATGTAAGTTATCATATATTTTCTTTTTTCCATATTCTTCTCTTCCTTGATTATCCTCTTCCCAATCATCATAAGCAAATGACCACATAACTGTTGTGTATCCTAAAGTGTTTGTATAAGCTATACTTGCTTCACTGTATTCTCCCTTAGGTGGTCTTATATATTTCATTTCATAATTAAATTTTTCATATACTTCTTGATGCATAGTCATTACTTCATCTTTTATTGTTTCATTAGAACAAGCCGGCATACTTTTGTGATTAACTGTATGATTTCCTACAATATGCCCTTCATCTATCATTCTTTTTACTAAATCTTCGCTTGTTTTTAAATATTGACCTGTTATAAAAAATGTTGCTTTAACATCATTTTCTTTTAAAACATCTAATATTTTTTCTGTATATCCTGCCTCATAACCATTATCAAAAGTTAAATATATATATTTATATTCACTATTTCCCATTGCCATTCCATTAAATTCATTTATAATTCTCAAATTTTCTTTTCCTAAATCTGGCTGAGCATGATCTTTTCCTCTTTTAATTCCCCATTCTATTTTTTTAGTGCTAAGAGCTCCAGTATTTACTTCTAATACTTGAAAATTACTACTAATGCCTGCAACAAAAATTACAAAAACTATAAACATAAGTAAAAATACTACCACTATAATTTTAATAATTGTTTCATTACACCAAGAACAAAAATTACCCATACAATTACCTCCTTTGTAATTATATGAGTAATATTCTTTAATATGAAATTAATTTTCTAATATATATTCTCTTAGAGCATTTGTTTCTATTGTTGAAATTTCATTTTCTATGCTATCTAATCTGTATAGAGCCGAACTATCTTCATTATTTATTTTAATTAATTCTTTAAAAATTTCACTTCTTTGCTTCAATAGTTCAAAATATTCAGTCTCCTTAAGAATTTTATTAAACTTTTCATCAAACCCATCTTCATTATATTTTTTTATAATTTTTTTCTCACCAAATAAATTCTTTTTAAAACTTAAATTTTCTTTTTCTTCCTTAGCAATAATGTATGTTGCTGTCTCTTCTAATTTTTTAAGCTCTAAATCTAAGTTGTTAAACTTATCTATTAATTCTTTATTTTTCCTTGTATTACACATTAATTTTAAATAATTAATTGCCTCATTTTTCTTTTCATATAGACTATCTATATTATATTTTTCTTTTAATATACTTTTTATATTATTCTTAACTATATTTAGTTCTTTTTGTTCATTTAGAGTTAATTTCATGCAGTTTTTTGCTCCTTTCAACCGCCTCTCTTTATAAATTATGTATAAAAAAATGATAAAATTTTCAAAATATTTTTATAGGCGGTGATTTTTTATGGATAATATAATGAATAAACGTAAATACCCAAATCAATTAAAGGACAATTTAAATTGTATAGGATACAATCTTCGTGAATACAGACTAGATAAAAGATTGTCTAGACAAAAGTTTTCAGACCAATTGCTTTTTCTAGGTGTTGATATTTCTATACAAGCTATTTATGATATTGAAATAGGAAAAAGAACAGTTCTAGATTATGAATTATTCGCATTTGCTAAAGTATTAGGAATTTCAATGGATGAATTATTTACAAATTTTGAATTCAAACCAGATGAAGCTTAATTTACAGTTTTTTCCATATTTTTCAGTAATTAAATTTATTGTACCTTTTAGATGACGATTATGCGTCTATTTTTTTAGCTTTTTATTTTTATGTCTTAGTACTCACATTATAATGCATAAATTATCAACTGTCAATTGATATATATTTCCATATTGTGTTACAAATGATTTTCAATATATAAAAAAATATGGCATGCTTTTAACACATACCATATTATATTTACTATAACTTACTGTTATATTATTTCATAAATTTTATGCTCTTTGTAATGTTTTTTCTAATTTTGCAATTTTTGCATCACTTAATCCTGTGTATTTTTTTATTAAAGCTTTATCACATTTTTCTTTTAGCATATTAATTGCCACCTGACATAATCCTTCTTCTTTACCTTCTTTTAAAAACCTATCAACAAATGCCTCTAACATATTCTTTTCCTCCTCTTCATTAATTTCTCTTTCTATATTTTTTATCATTAGTTTTGCAACATCTTTGCCACACTTCTTACTAATTCTTTCATTTATATATGATGCGATATAATCTATTTCTTCTTCTCTAATTTTTATATTTTTTATTTCTTTTATCATTGTTTTTGAATCATTAATTTTTGCTATTTTATTTATTAATGCTAATTTTAATATTATGTTTTTATTATTCCTTTTTAATTTTTCCTTTAAATCTTCTATGCTATACTCATTTATGCTTATTAATGCATAATCATCCTCAATTTTTCCTTCTACCCTTGGATTTACAATCTTTATTTCATCTAGATTTCTTTTGGCATTCCATTTTTTATCTTCTATATATATTACTATAGCTATAACATTGGCAACTTTTCTACCTTTTTCATTGTTTCCCTTTGGTCTATTTAATTCATAATGATTTTGAATTTCATTTTTGTATTCCCCAATTCTTTTTGCCATTAAATAATCTACTTTTGTTTGATGTTCTATTAAATAAAATACTCCATCATACTTTTTGTCTTTATACACTATATCTGTTTCTTTATTTGACCAATTATGTGTTATATAACTCTCAGTTACTTCTTCCAAATCTTCAGGTTTTATTTCATATTTAGGTTTTATTTTTAACCAGTCATTTAAGTATATTACAGCTTGATATTTATCCTTTAGAATTTGTCTCATTATTTTATCATTAAAGTGGTTTTTGTATTTATCTGTATTATATTCTGCACTATCTTCAGCAATAAAACTTTCTTTAAAATCTTTTGTTACTAACCTTAATTTAGTTTTATCTTGATATACATCAAGCTCATCATTTTTTATTATATGTATTTTCAATCTTACCTCCTTTATTTTATCATTTTTATTATATTTCGTCAAGTTTTTGGGCATAATTAATAAAGCTATTCCTTATTTTGACCAGTTTAATTTATTTAATTTTTAATTTTTGTTTGAATTACTTTAGAATTTAATTTTATTGAAACTAATAATCTTGAAAGATTAAATTTGAATTAATAAAAAATATTTTTTATAATTACGCTTATATAATACAGTATTTTCCAGTTTATGTCAATACTTTTTGCTTATTTTTTAATACACAAAAGGTAGGAACGTCCTTTAGCTCACGCTATAAGACCGTTTCCTACCTACTTCATTTATAAATTTATATTTTGAGCAAGACACTAATTTGCTCATTTTTTGTATGTGGCATTTGAAATGCCACAACAGCTTACAGTACTACTTAATATAAAGTGTGGCGCGAGAAGAATTGCTGCTGAAGTCCGAATTGCTCGGATCGTTGCTTTCACGACTAGACGCTGGATAGCCAGAGCCGGAATCGTAGGAGTAACCACCGGAGAACAACACGGCAGTTAGTATAGTTCGCCTCTTGTGTCCACTCGAAGCAATTTCCTGCTAAGTCGTATATATTATTAGCTTTCCAATATTCGCTATAACCTGTATCCTGTTTTAAACCTGCTCCTGATACATATCCTTCATCAACGTTTGAATAACTATTTGCACTGTTATAATTATTATAATTTCCCCATTTACTTGAATCTGTATCTACTTTTGATGGTTCATCTTTAAATATTGTTTTCTTTAACCATTCCATTGTTGCATCCCATTGTACACCATATATCATTGTACTGTTTACATTTTCTTTTCCTTTTACTACATTTTGACATGCTTTATATAAATAATACCAATTTTTACCCGTTAGTACTGCTCCTGATTTTTCTTTTGGAGAATCAACTGAACCAGTTAATTCATATCTTCCTATATAAAATCCATTATATTTTTTTATACTATCTGACATAGCTTTATATTCTGCTACAAAACTATCTGCCATAGCTTTTTTATTTGCAAATCCTAATATTGTTTTATAATATTGCTCATCTGTATCAAAATAACTTAATACATCAGGCTCTCTATGTCCAGTTGTATTTGGCTTATCATAACCACCAGACAATTTACTATATATATTTGTTGTTGTATCTACTCCAGTTAGTTGCACTCCAGTTTCTGATGTTTCGAATAAATCATCTGGATTTTCTACTGGTACCCATACAAATTGGTTACCATTCAATGAATTTGATACTGCATCTGTTTTTGTAGCTTCATCGAAGTCTATTTTATCTGCTGAGTCATCGGATATTACTAAGCCAGTATCTTTACTTCCTCCAGCATAATAGAAGCCTTTTGGTATTGTTACACCATCTATAACTTCAGGTGTCATATTATCATCTATCCAATCTGCCAAACTATTCATTGCATTTTGTTCATTTTGTTCTGCCATTTGCCAAGTATTTGCTGCATTCTGTGCCCTTGTAAATAATCCATTTTCTCCTATTGTAAGGTTAAGGGCTATTCCTGCTAAGATTAGTAGGACTATTATGTATAGGAAATTACTGATGGTTTGCCAGTAAAAAAGTTTCCGGTTTGGCTCTTATTAGCTCTGGCAAACCAGCTGTAATTCTAA
>CAWVEX010000017.1:0-17866 GCA_963928415.1 Bacillota bacterium
TTTTTATTATTTTTATTTATAATATTAATTTTAAAAATTTTTAAAAAATATTATTGCTGAAATTGTACTAGCAAAATCTGCTAATAATGCAGGTATTATTATTTTTCTTCCATCTTTTACTTTTACACTACTCATATATAAAGCTATTACATAAAAAGTTGTTTCTGATGACCCCATAATTGTTGCAGCAATTTTTCCAATATTACTATCTACACCAAAATGAGCCATTATTTCTGTTGCAATAGCCATTGACCCACTTCCTGATATTGGCTTTATTATAGCTAATGGTAAAATTTCACTTGGGATATTAAATAATTTGGTTATATTTGAAATAATGTTACAAATAAAATCTATTAATCCTGAACTTCTAAGCATATATATAGCTAAAAATATTCCAATTAATGTTGGAAATAATTTAAATACAACTTTTATTCCGTCCTTTGCTCCATTTACAAAAAGGTCATATACATTTTTATTTTCTTTTAACCCAATAAATAATATTATAGAAATAATTGTAGGAATAATCATAGCAGAAATATATGTCATTAAGTTTTACTCCTTTTTATTAATATTTTTGTAGCTATTATTCCTACTAAAGTACCTATTACTGTTGAAAACCATATAGGAATAATTATATCTGCTGGATTTTGAGCATTTAATGACGACCTAATAGCAATTACTGTTGTAGGAATAAGTTCTATAGATGTTGTATTTAAGACTGTTAGCATCATCATTGAATTACTTAATTTATTTTTATTTGTATTTTCCTTTTGTAAACATTCCATTGCTTTAATTCCAGCTGGTGTAGATGCATTACCTAACCCTAATATATTTGATATTGCGTTCATTGATATATTTTCCATTGCCTCTTTATTATTCTTGCTTTCAGGAAAAAGAATATTTAAAATAGGTTTTAATAATTTTATTAATTTAGGCATAATAGAAGTATTTTTAACAATTTCCATTAAGCCACACCACAAGCACATAGTTCCTACTAAAGTCATAGATAAAGTTATTACTTCTTCTAATGATTCAAAAATAGAATTATTTATATTTTCTATATTTCCACTTAAAATAGCATAAATAAATGAGCACAATATTAAAACAGGCCAAATATAATTTAACATTTATTTCCTCTCACATAAAATATATTCTTTTTCCAAATATATTCATTTATTTTTTTATTATACTAGATTTTTTCCAATTTTTATGATACAATATTTAAGAATTTTAAATAATTGGGAGGAAAAATATGAAATCTACTGGAATAATAAGAAAAATTGATGAATTAGGAAGATTTGTAATACCAATGGAAATGAGAAACAAATTAGATATTTCTAGCAATGACCCACTAGAAATATATGTAGAAGGCACTACAATTATGCTAAGAAAATATGAACCTGATTGCATATTTTGTGGAAGTTCTAAAGATGTCACTCCTTACAAAGGAAAAAATGTTTGTGCTAAATGCTTAAACGAAATGAAAAAACTTTAATTTTTTTTAATAAATATTTACAAAAAAAGTCTACTTTTAAGTAGGCTTTTTTATATTATTTATTAATAAATTGTTGATATATTTCATTTTTATTTACATTTCTATCTTTAGCTATTTTTTTTATTATTTCTTTTTTTTCTAATCCTTGATTTTCATAATATTTATAATGTTCTTCTAGGCTTAAATTATTTAAATTATTTTCTTCTATTATTTTTATTCCTTCAATTAATATTATAAATTCTCCTTTAGGCTCCTTTTCCTTAAAAATATTAATTATTTCTGTTATATTTCCTCTAATAAATTCTTCATGTATTTTAGTAAGTTCTCTTGCTAAAACAATTTTTCTATCTCCTAAATTATTTAATATATCATTTAATGTATTAATTAATTTATGAGGAGCTTCATATATTATTGCTGTTTTTCCATCTTTTTTAATTTCTTCAAATTTATTTTTTCTTAATTTTTTATTTAATGGCAAAAATGCATAAAAAGAAAATTCCTTTGTATCTAAGCCAGATGCAATAAGAGCATTTATTAGTGCACATGCTCCAGGTATTGGCACAATTTTTATATTATTTTTTATTGCTTCTTTTACTATCTCTTCTCCAGGATCAGATATTGCAGGTGTTCCTGCATCAGTAACTACAGCTATATTTTGTCCTTCTAATAATTTTTCTATTAATAATTCCTTTTTTACATCTTCATTATGTCTATGATAACTTATTAATTTTTTAGATATTTCTAAATGATTTAATAATTTTAATGTCTGTCTTGTATCTTCTGCTGCTATTAAATCTACTTCTTTTAATACTTTTATAGCTCTTAATGTTATATCCTCTAAATTACCTATTGGAGTTGCTACTAAATATAAAGTTCCTTTTTCCATTTATTTTTCCTCTTCATAAATTATTTTTTTATTAATTTTTTATTTTTTAATACTTATATTTATTTTATTCTTTTCCATCTTCATATATCTTTAATATTTCATTTGTATAACTTCCATCATCTTTATATATTATTAATGGTTTTTCTACTTTAAGGAAAGAATTAGCATATTTTACAGCTTTTATTAATACTAGATTGGCATCTTTATTTATTTTAGGATATACAAATCTTATTCTTTTTGGTTCTAATCTATATTTTCTTAATACCTCTATTATTTCATTAAGTCTTTCAGGTCTATGAACCATATATATTGAACCATTATCTTTTAATAAACTACTTGCTACTTTTATCCATCCATCTAAATCAACTGTTGTTTCGTGTCTAGAAATTATTTGTTTATCTTCTTTATTTATTATTCCTGTTCCTTTTTTCTTATATGGTGGATTAGTTACTACGTAATCAAAAGAATTTTTATTTAAACTTAGATTTTGGACATCTTCATTAATAATTTGCATTATATTTTGCAAATTATTTAATTCAACACTCCTTTTAGCCATATCTGCAACTTCTTTTTGAAGTTCCACACCTATTATTTTAGAAGCTTCTACTTTTTTGCTAAGTAATATTCCGAGTATCCCTGTTCCTGTACCTAAATCTACAATCGAGCTGTGTTTCTTCATATCTTTAGCAAATTCTGTAAGAAGTACGCTATCTACTCCAAAGCAAAATCCTTCTGTATTTTGTATTATTTTTAATCCTTTATATTGTAAATCATCTATTCTTTCCATAATACATTTAGTATAGCATAATTTTAATAAAAAATAAACCCTTTTAATAAGGGCTTATTTTCTATTAATTTAAAAAGTAAAAACTACTTTCTCACAAATGCTTCTTTCATATTATCTTGCTCTTCTCCATCAATTAAAAATTTTACACTATTTACTTCTTTAAGTTCAGTTAGAGAATTTACTATCGAATAAATCGCATTTGTACCACTGCTATTCAAAAATTCACTAGATAAATCCACTGTTACTGAGTCTCCATTTAATTCTGCTTTATTTAATTTTGTACCATCAGGAATTGGATTTTGCAAAGTTTCATCATTTGGACCTAAAATTAATAAATTAACTATATAAATATATGGATTATCTATTAAATCTTTAGCATCAACTTTCTTTTCTTCCTTAACTAGTTCCATACTTTGTTTATCCTCAAAATACAATGTAATGGTTGTTTGTCTCATTTGTTCTTCTGAAATTTCTTCTTCAGGCTCAATTACAATTTCATTATCAACATTTTGTACAACTTCTGTGGAAAAGTTTAATGCAATTAAAATTGCTAATATAGAAATTATTGTAATAATTATAATTACCTTTAATATAAATAACTTTTTCATAATTTTTCCTCCTGCAAAATACTATGAGACAAGATTAAAAATTATAACTAAAAATTTTAATCTTTATATTCCTTTAAACTAGGCTATTTAGCCATTTTTTCCATTCTTTAGTTATTGACAAATAAGGATTTTGCATATACAATATGGTAGAGATTTTATGTCCTTAAATTTAATACAAATAAGGATATAGATAATTGGTTTATAGGTGACCTTAAAAACCTAAATATTAAAATTAAGGTGAAATATAAATGAATAATACTTTACATGTTGGTCTTGACGTTGGTTCAACAACTGTAAAAATTGTTGTAATGGATGAAGACCTAAATATTATATATGAAAATTATCAAAGACATTTTTCTGATACTAAAAATACGGTATGTCAAGTTTTAGAGAAATTAGCAAAAGATTTTAAAGACTATACTTATACAATAGCTTTAACAGGTTCTGGTGCTATGTCAGCAGCAAGATTTTTAGATTTACCTTTTATTCAAGAGGTAGTAGCTTGTAAAAGAGCTGTCGAAAAATATATACCACAAACAGATGTCGTAATTGAGCTTGGTGGGGAAGATGCTAAAATAGTTTATTTTGGTAAGTCAATTGAGCAAAGAATGAATGGTACTTGTGCTGGTGGTACAGGAGCTTTTATAGATCAAATGGCTACTTTACTTAATACTGATTCTCAAGGTCTAAATGAACTTTCTAAAAAGCATAAAATGATATACCCAATAGCTTCTCGTTGTGGTGTTTTTGCTAAAACCGATGTTCAACCACTTTTAAATGAAGGTGCAGATAGAGAAGATATTGCAACATCTATTTTCCAAGCTGTTGTTAATCAAACAATAAGTGGTCTTGCTTGTGGTAGACCAATTCGTGGAAACGTTGCATTTTTAGGTGGACCTTTAAATTATTTATCTGAATTAAGACAAAGATTTATTGAAACTTTACATTTAACACCTGAGCAAACTATAGTTCCTGAAGATGCTCATTTGTTAGTTGCAAAAGGTGCAGCTTTAGATTCATTAGAAAATAAATCAATATCTAATGAAAAATTAAAAGCTAAAATAGAAATGCTAAAAGCATCTCATGATACTACTTCAAATCCTCTATCTCCTCTATTTATTACAGATGAGGATTACAAAGAATTTAAAGAAAGACATGATAAAGATAAAGTCGAAAAAGGTGATTTAAAATCATATAAAGGTGATTGCTTTATAGGTATTGATGCAGGATCTACTACTACAAAATTAGTTGTAACAGATTCTGAAGATAGACTTTTATATTCTTCATATGATAGTAACGAAGGTAATCCTTTAAAAAGTGTTATGAAAGCACTTAAAGAATTATATAAAGTTATTCCTAAAGAAGCTAAAATAAGATATAGCGGTGTAACTGGATATGGTGAAAATCTAATTCAAACTGCTTTAAATGTTGATTTAAATGAAATAGAAACAATCGCACATTATACTGCTGCACAAAGATTTTTACCTGATGTAACTAGTATAGTAGATATTGGTGGTCAGGATATGAAATACATAAAAATAAAAGATGGCACAATTAACAATATTATGCTTAATGAAGCTTGTTCATCTGGTTGTGGTTCTTTTATTGAAACATTTGCAAAAAGCTTAAACTTATCTATAGAAGATTTTGTTAAAGCTGCAATTGAAGCACGTGATCCTGTTGATTTAGGTTCAAGATGTACAGTATTTATGAATTCAAAAATAAAACAAGCTCAAAAAGAAGGAGCAACTGTAGGTGATATATCTGCTGGTCTTTCATATTCTGTTATAAAAAATGCTATACAAAAAGTTATGAAAGTAAGAGATGTAAATACATTAGGAAAGCATATAGTTGTTCAAGGTGGTACTTTCTATAATGATGCTGTGCTTCGTGCATTTGAACTTATTGTTGGCAAAGATGTTATAAGACCAGATATTGCAGGTTTAATGGGGGCCTATGGTGTTGCAATTCTAGCTAGAAAACAATTTGAAGCAAATCTAGATATGGAATATACCTCTAAAATATCTAATGAAGACTCAATAGATAACTTAAAAATAGATACTACTCATGTTAGATGTAATGGATGTGAAAATCATTGCTTACTTACTATTAATAAATTTAGCAATGGACAAAGACACATATCTGGTAATAGATGTGAAAAAGGTGCAGGTATTGTTACTGGTAAAAAAGAGATTCCTAATGTTTACAAGTATAAATTTGAAAGATTATTTAGCTATACTCCTCTTGAAGAAAAGGATGCTAAACGTGGTATAATTGGAATACCTAGAGTTTTAAATATGTATGAAGATTATCCATTCTGGTTTACTTTCCTTACAAAATTAGGATTTAGAGTTATATTATCTGAAAAAAGTAATAGAAAGACATATGAAAAAGGTATGGAATCAATGCCATCTGAATCAGTATGCTATCCAGCAAAACTTTCTCATGGTCATATTATAAGTTTAATTAATCAAGGTATTAAAACTATATTTTATCCTTGTATGCCATTTTCTAGAAAAGAATATAAAACTGCAGATAATCATTATAACTGCCCAATAGTTATTTCTTATTCTGAAGTATTAAAAAATAATATTCCAGAGCTAAAGGAAAAAGGAATTAAATTCTTAAATCCATTTTTACCTTTTGAGCCAAAGAAATTAGCAGAAACTATAATGTCTTTACCTGAATTTAAAGAATATAACTTTACTAAAAAAGAATTACTAGAAGCTGCAAAAGAAGCAGAAAAAGAATATCAGCATTTTAAAGATGATGTTCATAATAAAGGAATCGAGACTCTTAAATATATGGAAGAAAATAAAGTTCATGGTATAGTTTTAGCAGGTAGACCATATCATGTAGACCCAGAAATAAACCATGGTATTGATACTTTAATTACAAGTTTAGGTTTATGCGTATTATCTGAAGATAGTATAAGTAACCAAACTGAAGTAAAAAGACCAATTAGAGTTGTTGATCAATGGGTTTTCCATGCAAGACTATACGCTGCAGCAGACTTCGTTGGTAAACATGATAATCTAGAATTAGTTCAATTAAACTCATTTGGCTGTGGTGTTGATGCAGTAACAACTGACCAAGTTGAAGAAATACTTTCAAGCTATGATAAAATGTATACTCTAATTAAAATAGATGAAGTAAATAACTTAGGAGCTGTAAGAATTCGTATTCGTTCTCTTTTAGCTAGTATGAATAAAAGAATAGCTAAAAAGAAATCTGAAAGCTCAAATGAAGGTAATTATGAAATTAATAAAAAAATCTTTACTAAAGATATGCGTAAAGACTATACAATATTGATTCCTCAAATGGCACCTATACATTTTGAATTATTAGAATCAGGAGTAGAGGCTTGTGGGTACCATGTTCATCTACTTAGAGAATGTACTGATCATACTGTAGAAGTAGGTTTAAAATATGTAAATAATGATGCTTGTTATCCATCAATACTTACTACTGGTCAAATGATAGAAGCACTAGAATCTGGTAAATACGATGTAAATAAAACAGCTCTAATAATGTCACAAACAGGTGGCGGATGTAGAGCGACAAATTATATTGGATTTATTAGAAAAGCTTTAAAAGATGCAGGTTATCCAAATGTACCAGTAATATCATTTAATGTTGTTGGTATGGAAAAAATGCCTGGATTTAAGATAACACCAAAATTAGTTGAAAATTTAATTAAATGTGTTATTTATGGTGATATTCTTCAAAAAGTTCTTACTAAAAATAGAGCATATGAAGTAAATAAAGGTGAAACAAAAGCCCTATTTGATAAATGGATGGAAAAATGTAAAAAACTAGTTGCTAAATCTACTATGAAAGAATTTAAACAAAGCATATATGATATGGTAGAAGATTTTGAAAAAATTGAGTTAGATACATCTGTAGAAAAACCTAAAGTAGGAATAGTTGGTGAAGTACTAATTAAATATCAACCATTTGGAAATAACTACGTTGCAGATAAATTAGAAGCAGAAGGTGCAGAAGTAATACTTCCTGACTTTATGGGATTTATTAAGTTTATTGCTACTCACAAAATAACATTTAATCAATTAATAAAAACAGATAGTGCAAAAGCTAAAATATTTAAATTAGCAATAAAATTAATAGATATTTTGGAGAAAGATGAAATAATTGCTTTAAAAAATTCTAAAAAAGGCTATTTACTTCCATGTGATATATTCAAACTAGAAGAAAATGTTAAAGGTATTCTTTCAATAGGAAATCAAACAGGTGAAGGATGGTTCTTAACTGCTGAAATGGTAGAATATATTGAACATGGTATTCCTAATATAGTATGTGTACAACCATTTGCTTGCTTACCAAACCATGTAGTAGGTAAAGGAGTTATAAAAACAATAAGAGATACGTATCCAGAAGCTAATATTTCACCAATTGACTATGATCCAGGTGCTTCTGAAGCAAATCAAACAAATAGAATTAAATTATTAATGGCTGTAGCTAAAGATAATTTAAAACAAAAGAATAATAGTACAAAAGCTATTAAAAAAGAAAATGAAAAAAATTCTTTAGAAGATTCAAATAATAACAAAAAAGAAATTACAAAATAGAATTTTAAAATAACTTGTTTTAATACTAAAGTAAAATAGGAGGCTTTATGGGACATTTAACGCCTAAGGATAGCTACAGTAATATATCTGATATAAGCTTAGATTATTTAATATTAGATGTTGGGATAAAGGGCTTAATTTTTGATTTTGATGGCACTTTGCTTAGGAATAGAACAGTATCTATAGATACATTAAATTTCTTAAAAGAAGCCAAAAAAAGAGGTCTCAAACTTTCAATATTGAGCAATAACCCATATGTAAGTAAAACCATTTTAAAGACAATTAATATAGAAACAACAAAAAAGTTCGCATGTAAGCCTCTAAAGAAGCCCTTTTTAGATATGGCTAAAACAATGAAACTTTTACCTGAACAGATTGCAGTTATTGGAAACAATAGAATTTCAGATATATGGGGTGCAAATAGAGCAAATATGTATTCAATATATATACAAAATTTAAATAGTCCTAGATTTAGAAGAAAAATAGAAGATAAATTAAAAGATTTAGGTATAAAAAAAATTAAGTAGAAGATTTTATTCTTCTACTTTTTTCTTTCTCTATACTCTTTTAATTCTTCTATTTCTCCTGTTTCTAAATCTATAATTCTTCTAGGTTCACTAATAAGTTTTGGCATATCCTTTTTAGGATTTAACATCCAAGATATATGTGTAACATATCTTCCATTAGTATCTCTTGCACCTACTACACCTGCTCTTGCAGCAATATCTTTTCTTTGCTCTGGATTTAATTTAAAAAGGATATTAGTTTTAGCAACATTATTTCCATTTTCTGAAGATACAATTTCAAAATTTTTTTTTCCTCTATAAACAGGAAATTTAGCTGCTTTGCTTACTCTTTTTACACATTTTGTTAAATCTCCTTTTATCATATGAAGCATTAATGGTGCATTAAATCCTTTTAAATCTATTGCGATTAAGGGCCTTTTGGTATTATCATTATCCAACCAAATTCCTGCATTTCTATATGCATTTGTATTAACTATTAAACTGATCATTTCTTGTATTTCCATATCTTTTTGATCATATAAAAGTTGTGAACGATTATTTAGTAATAAAACATTATATGCCATTGCATCTAAATCATCAAATCCATAATAATCAATATCCGCCTCATCAAATATTTTATTAATATCAAAAACTACACCCAATAAGTTAGAATCATCATCAATTGTTATTACTTCATCTGTATCCTTTTTTCTTACTTTATAATTAGTTATATATGGAACTATAGCTCTATATTCTGCTAAATAATACATTATGTCTTCATCTATTAAGTTTATGTCTTTCCCTTCGCTAAAGGCTGCATATGTATATGTATTTTGTAATACATATATTACTTCATTTCTCCTTTCTACTTCTTTAGCCAATCTATTAGTCCAAAAAGCATTTAGTGCAATTAGTTCTTCCAATGGATAATTTTTTAATTTATCAATATTTAATAATTCTTTTTCAAAGCTTTGTCTATCCTTAATTCTAAAACTTGATGGCATAAATAATTTATCTAAAGTATGGTTATATTCATTTTCGTAATTTTTCAAAGCTCCTATTTGCCTTAAAAATTCTATTTTTAATATTATATTAGTTGCAAATGTTTTAGATAATTCCAACTTTAATATTTTCTTTAATTCTAAAAAAAAACTTTTTTCTCTACTCATAATTTTATTAATATCATATACTGTAAGTTTTCCATTTTCTATTTTATCATTCTTATCTTCTAATTCTCTTAGTTCTGCTTTAAGCTTTTTATCATTTGGATATTTTTGTAGATATTCTTGTAATTTTATATATCTTAATTCATAATCCGAATGAAAAAAAGATCTTACTAATCCAATAAAATCTTCTTGCAGATTTCCTGTAAATTTAATATCTCCTGATTTATAGTTTTGTTCCTTATTTATTCTACTTACTATTGTATTATAGTCTCTTGAATTTAGTAATGCTTCTATAGCTATATAGCTATATACATTTGACGCCATAATATTATTAGTTTTTAAGATTAATTTTTTTAATGAATTATTATATCCTTCAATACAGTCTAAAATAGAAGCATTTGGATTAGCTTCTTGCATTTTAGAAATTAAATCTTTAAAGGATTGTAAATCTTTTCTAAAAAAAATTATGTCTCTTTCTTTTAAACTTTTTGTAATTTGACTTATTCTTTTACTTAAACTCATTTATGCCCCAATCTTAAAGTCTCAAATGTTTACCTTTTCAACTACTAATAATTATAGCAAAAAAAATAATATAAAGCAAATACTTTATATTATAATGGCGTAGGTGAGAGGATTTGAACCTCCGCGGCCCTAAAACGAACCCTACAAGTTTAGCAAACTCGCCCCTTCAACCACTTGGGTACACCTACAAATATTATTTAATTAAAAAATTACCAAGTTTATATTACTTTAAATATAAAAATGGCGGAGAGGGTGGGATTCGAACCCACGGTAGGCTATAAACCTACGCCAATTTTCAAGACTGGTGCCATAAACCAACTCGACCACCTCTCCATATAAGTTACGACATTCGTAACAATAAATATAATACCACATTTGTTACTTGTATGTCAACAAATTTTGTTTATTTTTTTATATTTTCCATAAATAAATCAAAATATGCATATTAAAATTAAATATGCATATCATAATTTATTTTTTCTCAATTGCAATATTTATAGCTTCTTTTTCTTCATATGACAAATTATATTTAGAAGTACCTTTAATAATAGGTTTAGAATATACATTTGAATTATCTTGTCCATAAATAGAATTTATAACTATTCCATTATTTTCTCTATCTAAAAGGGCTAAGGTAAAACTTAGACTATTTTTAGTATTTCCAAATGCATCATATTTATATAGTCCAATCTTTTTAATGCAATGAGAAAGTTCATTATTTATATTGTTACAAACTTCAATTATTTGATCATCTCTTTTATTAAGTTTGTCCACTTGTGAAACATAGCTTTCAATCATTTGTGCAAAGTCTTTTCCTTCTCCTAATTTTTTCATATTAGTCTCATATTTTTTATATATTTTTATAGATATGTATAAGCTTATAATTGCGATTATAAGCGAGATAATAGAAAAGACAATTAAGTATATGTCCTGCATATTTTTCACTCCTTATTATCGATTCTTGATTAAATCTAGTAATCTTTCAAGTTCATCATTAGTTGAATATTGAATAACTATTCTCCCACTATGTTTTTTAGCGTTTAATTTTACTTTAGTACCAAAAAAGCTTTCAAAACTATCTTCTATTTCTCTATAAACAGCTTCATATCTAGGATCTTTTAAAGGTGCTTTTTTTGTATTTTTTACTGCTTTTTCTATATCTCTAACAGTCTGTCCTTTTTCTATTATTCTTAATGCTGCTTTGTATTGTTTATCTGGATCTGGTATTCCTAACAAAGATCTACAGTGGCCTTCTGTTAATTTTCCTTCAATAGCTAATTGTATAACTCTTTTATCCAAATTAAGAATTCTTAAAGTATTAGTTACATTTGTTCTACTAATACCCAATTTATCTGCTAATTCTTGCTGTTTTAAATTATAATTATCTATAAGTTCTCTATATCCTAAAGCTTTTTCAATAGGATTTAAGTTTTCTCTTTGAATATTTTCTATTAAAGATATTTCTTTTACTCTTTGTTCATCTTCATTTCTAATTATACAAGGTATTTCAGTAAGTCCAGCTATTTTAGCTGCTCTCCATCTTCTTTCACCTGCTATAATACTATAATAATCATCCTTTTTTTCTACAATAATTGGTTGTATAATGCCATAAGTTTTTATAGATTCTGCTAATTCATTTAATGATTCTTCATTAAACTTCTTTCTTGCCTGAGTCTTATTAGGCTCAATTTCAATTAATTTAAGTTCTTTTATTTTTTCATTACTATCGTCAGAATTCTTCATTTCCTTTAAAACTGCACTTTCTGCAAATAATGCATCTAAGCCTCTTCCTAATCCTGCCATTTATTAATCCTCCTTACATAACAATTTTACTTATTATATATCGTTAATATTATTTCGTCAACATTTGTCTATTATTTTTCGTTTTTACCTATTATTCTTTTTTAATATTTCTTTTGCTAATTTTTCATAGCTCCTTGCACCTTTAGACATAGGATCATATATTACTATTGGTAAACCGTAACTTGGTGCTTCACTAAGTCTAACATTTCTTGGTATTACTGTATCAAATACCCTATTTTCAAAATATTTATTTACTTCTTTAACAACTTGATTAGATAATTTAGTTCTAGCATCATACATCGTAAGTACAGCGCCTTCTATAGTTAAATTCCTATTATAATATTTTCTAACAAGTTCTATTGTTTTTAATAATTCACCAACACCTTCTAGTGCAAAATATTCACATTGAACTGGTATAAGTACACTATCTGATGCACTTAAAGCATTAAGTGTAATTAATCCTAGTGATGGAGGACAATCAATAAAAACGTAATCGTAATAATCTTTAACTTTATCTAATTTATCTTTAAATCTATATTCTCTTCCTACTGCTGAAACAAGCTCAACTTCAGCACCAGCTAAACTCATATTTGCTGGGCAAACATCAAGATTCTTAACCTTAACTTTTTGTATAGTATTAGATATCTCTACATTATTTATTAACACATCATATGTCGAAAATTCGCAATCTTTGCTAATACCTAACCCACTTGTTGCATTACCCTGTGGATCAGCATCTACTAATAAAACTTTTTTATTTTTTTTAGCAATTATAGAGCTTATATTTATTGTGGTTGTAGTCTTTCCGACTCCTCCTTTTTGATTTGCTACTGAAATTATTTTTCCCACTTTTGTCCCTCCATTTCTCCTAAATATAATATAAAAAAAAATACAATATGTCAATAAATATTGTATTTTATTTTACATTTTTTTATTAAATTTTAATGCTTATTTGTGGCGCTTTTTAATTAATATATAATGTATATTACTATCTTAAACTAAGATTTAATATACATTATATATATTTTTTAGCATAGTGGGCTTTTGGCTGGCATTCCAGCTTTTCTAGGATATTTATTTTTAGTTTCTTTTATTTTTTTTATAATAATTATATTTCTTTCATTTTCATTATTAGATAAGTAAAAATTATCAACATTTTCTACTTCTCCTCCAAGCTCTTTTATAGCATTTTTTGCTCTATCTAATTCTTCATCTATATTTGCACCTTTCATGCAAATACATTTTCCACCTACTTTTACAAAAGGTAACATATATTCTGTTAATGTACTAAGGTTTGCCACTGCTCTAGATACTGCAATATCATATTTTTCTCTATATAATTTATTTCTTGCTATTTCTTCGGCTCTTCCATGAATGGTTTCAATATTTTCTAAATTTAATTCATCTATAACTGTATTTAAAAAGTTAATTCTTTTATTAAGAGAATCTAATAATGTTATTTTTATATTAGATTTCATTATTTTTAAAGGAATACCTGGAAATCCTGCACCAGTTCCTACATCAATAATTTTCATATTGTCATTTATATATTTAAGAACAGTTAATGAATCGGCAAAATGTTTAAGTTTTACTTCTTCAGGATCTACAATTGCAGTTAAATTAATTTTTTCATTCCATTCTAATAATAAATTCATATATTTATTTAATTTTTCTATTTGCTCATTAGTAATATCTATATTAAATTCCTTTAATTTTTCTTTCAAATCAATTGTTTCTTTCACTTATTTATATTTATCTCCTTTCTAAAGATTTTTTATAAATTGTTTTATTTTCTGTTTAATGTTTCTAAATATATTAATAAAACAGATATATCTGCTGGTGAAACTCCTGATATTCTCGATGCTTGTCCTACTGATAAAGGTCTTATTTTATTTAATTTTTGTCTTGCTTCTAATCTTAATCCTTTTATATTCTCATAATTTATATCATTAGGTAGTTTTTTGTTTTCTAATTTTTTAAATCTTTCAACTTGCTCGCTTTCTAAGTTAATATATCCTTCATATTTTAATTGAATATTAACTTCATCTGCTTCTTGTTTAGTTAAACTTGGTCTTTTATCATCTATTTTTGATAATATATTGTAATTTAGTTCCGGTCTTTTTATAAGTTCTGAAAGTCTTACACCTGTGTTAATTGCGCTTGTATTATTATTTTTCAAGAAGTTATTTACTTCCTCTGTTGGCTTTATTATTGTATTTCTTATTCTTTTAATTTCTTTTTCAATATTTTGCTTTTTTATTATAAATCTATTATATCTTTCATCAGATATAAGTCCTATATTATGTCCTATTTCAGTAAGTCTTAAATCTGCATTATCTTGCCTTAAAAGTAGCCTATATTCAGCTCTAGAAGTCATCATTCTATATGGTTCATTAGTTCCTTTTGTAACTATATCATCAATTAGTACTCCAATATATGCTTGAGATCTATCTAGTATTAGTGGTTCTTTATTTTTAATTTCTAAAGCTGCATTAATACCTGCAATTAAGCCTTGAGAAGCAGCTTCTTCATATCCTGATGTTCCATTTATTTGACCTGCAAAAAACATTCCTTTTATTTTCTTATGTTCTAAAGATAATTTTAGTTCTTGTGGATCTATACAATCATATTCAATAGCATAGGCAGGTCTTGTAAATTCAACATGTTCCATTCCAGCAATTGATCTATACATTGCTATTTGAACATCTTCAGGAAGAGACGAACTCATTCCTTGTACATACATTTCATCAGTGCCCCTGCCTACAGGTTCAATAAAAATTTGATGTCTTTCTTTATCTGCAAATCTAACTACTTTATCCTCAATAGATGGACAATATCTTGGTCCTGTACCATGAATTTTCCCTGAATATAAAGGAGATCTATTTAAATTTTGTCTTATAATCTCATGTGTTTTTGCATTAGTATAAGTTAAATAGCAATCCATTTGTTCTTCATCATTTTTTAATGTATCATCCATCGAAAATGGCTCAATATCGGCATCTCCCTTTTGAACTTCCATCTTAGAAAAATCTAAACTTCTTCTATTTACTCTAGCAGGAGTCCCCGTTTTAAATCTATTAATTTTTATTCCTAATCCTTTTAAAACATCAGATAACTTATTTGCGGCTGCAACACCATCAGGTCCACTTGAATAAGAAGTTTCTCCTATATATATTTCTCCTTTTAAATATGTACCAGTTGCAAGGATAACTGCTTTTACACCATAGATAGCTCCTACATTAGTTTCTACAGATTTAACTTCATTGTTTTCTACAGAAATATTTACTATTTCAGCTTGTTTTAAGAATAAATTTTCTTGTCTTTCTAAAGTATGTTTCATTTCTGCTTGATATTTTTTTCTATCTGCTTGGGCTCTTAAAGAATAAACAGCAGGTCCCTTTGATTTATTTAGCATTTTTAGTTGTACATAAGTTTTATCTATATTTTTTCCCATTTCACCCCCTAAGCAGTCTATTTCTCTTACTATATGCCCTTTTGAACTTCCTCCAATATGCGGATTACAAGGCATATTTGCAACTGCCTCTAAACTTATTGAAAATACTAAAGTCTTCATTCCCATTCTAGCACAAGCAAGACCTGCTTCACATCCTGCATGTCCTGCACCAATAACTGCTACATCATAATTTCCTGCATAATAACTCATATATTATTTCCTCCATTTTACCGTATATTTATTTGTGTTTCACACAATTTAAAATCTGTTTTTTATGAAACTTAAACTATAAATATATTTATTTATAGTTTATAAATTACTCAAATTTCAATATTTTTATATAATATATTTTTTAAGTAGAATAATTTTTTTATTAAAGTGTTTGCTTAGGAATATCGTCAATTTAGCGATTTTTAAGCATTATTTTTTTCTATTTACCCAAACAAAACTTAGAGAAAATTTTATTAATTATGTTTTCAGATACATTTTCTCCTGTTACCTCTCCTAAGTCTTGCATTGCTTGATTAATATATATGCTTATAATATCTACTGGCATATTATTTTTTACAGTTTCAATTGCCTCTAATATGTTTTTATCTGCTTTAATAATTTGATTTTTATGTCTTTCATTAGTTATTAATACCTCATTATTGTTAGATATTTCATTTAATTCAAACATTTTTTTAATTTCAGTATATAATAATTCTAGACCTTTTCCTTCTTTTGCAGATATTTTAATAATTGGCTTATTAGTTTTATTTAAAGCTTCTTCTAATTTATTATTTTCGCTCAAAATATCTACTTTATTTAATAAAACTATAGCTTTTTTATCTTTAATCAATTCTAAAATCTTTTCATCATCTTCATTTATACAGCTTGATATATCAAATATAGCAATAATTAAATCTGCATTATTTATTAATTTTTTGCTCTTCTCTACACCAATTTTTTCAATAGTATTATCTGTTTCTCTAATTCCAGCTGTATCTATAAGCTTTATAGGAATTCCATCAATATTTAGGTATTCTTCTATTGTATCTCTAGTTGTACCAGCAATATCACTAACAATGGCTCTATCCTCTTTTAACATACTATTTAAAAGTGAAGATTTTCCCGCATTTGGCTTTCCTACAATAACTGTTTTAATTCCATCTTTTATTATTTTTCCTTTATTAAAGCTATTTTTTAACTCATTTAATAGAATATGTATGTCATTTAAGCTTTTTAACGCCTTTGAATTAGTTACTTCTTCAATATCATACTCTGGATAATCTATTGTAACTTCTATATCAACGGTAATATCAAGCATTTTCTTTTCTATTTCTTTTATTTTTTTAGAAAGATTACCTTCCAACTGATTAATAGATTCTTTTGCTTCCATTTCTGTTTTTGAATTAATTAAATCAATTATTCCTTCTGCTTGAGATAAGTCAATTCTTCCATTTAAAAATGCTCTTTTTGTAAATTCACCTGGTTTAGCAAGTTCTGCTCCATTTTGCAGACATAATTCTAATATTCTCTTTTCTACAACTATTCCACCATGTGAATTTATTTCGCACATATTTTCTGTAGTATAACTTTTAGGCGCAACAAAATATGATACTAAAACTTCATCTATTATTTCATTATTTTTTGGATTTATTATGTTACCATACTTAATGGTATATCCCTTTATTTCTTTCGATTTATTTTTGGGTACAAAAATTTTATTTATAATGTCAAAAGTTTGTCTTCCCGACAATCTTATTATACCTATACCTCCATTTCCGCTTGCTGTCGATATTGCGGCAATTGTTTTTTCCATTTTTAACCTCTTTCCTCTAATTTGCTTTAGAATAGTCAAATTTGAATTTTAGCCTATTAATAATAAACTTATATGTTTTTATTATAAAAACGTCTTATTTTTGATTCTAGAGCTTAGTTTTTTATTTTATTTTTGTAATTTTTATATGATTTTACCTAAATTTGTTTTTATACTTTTTTAATAAATTATTTATAATGTTTTGTTTTTATTATTAATTTATTTTAATTATTTTTAATTATTTTTTTA
>CAWVEX010000018.1:0-12463 GCA_963928415.1 Bacillota bacterium
TTTTTATTATTATTTTTTTATTTAATTTAATATTTTTTATTATTTATTTTTTGTCTTAGCTATTTATAATATAAAGATAAATAAAAGAACTACAAAGCAAACTAAATATTTGCCATATAGTCCTTTTTTATTTATTAATCAATTACTTCTAGTAGTGGAGGAGCAATTTGTTTCTTTCTTGAAACAACTCCTTCTAACATCATTGAATCTAATTCATCTAATTTTTTTCCAAAAGCTTTTTCTACTAATTCTTTTTCAGCCCCTAGTGCAATAATCTTAGAATTTGTATTTATAATATCTGTTATAACAAATATAAATAAATCTACTTGTTTTTCTGTAATTTCTTTTTCCATTGCAAATTCTAATTCTTCTCTTCTAGAAAATACATCATCAATATCTGCTGTATTTACTTGTGCTACCATTATTTTCTTACCATTTTTTTCAAACATTTTAGCATCTAAATTAATTACTTCTTGACTAGAATATGTACTTAAATCTGTTCCTGCTTTAAGCATATCTAATCCATATTCATCTTTATTTAATCCTGTAATTTGTTCAAGTTCTTCTACTGCTTTTACATCATGTTCTGTGCATGTAGGTGATTTTAATAATAAAGTATCAGATATAATTGCACTAAGCATTAATGTTCCTATTTCTTTATCTATTTCTAATCCAGCTACTTTATATTCTTCAAATAGAATAGTTGAAGTACATCCATAAGGTTTAGCTAAATAGTATAGTGGTTCATTTGTTTCAAAATCTGCTATTCTATGGTGATCTATTACTGCTAATACTTTAGCATTTTCTCTTCCATCTACACTTTGTGCTTTTTCATTATGGTCCACTAAAATTAGTTTTTGTCCTTCTTCTACTTTTTCTACTAATTCTGGAGCTTCAATTTTTAAATGTTTAAGTACATATTCAGTTTCTTTGTTTACATTACCAAGTCTTGCAGGTTTTGCATCTACTCCATAATGTTTAGCTAAGTTTGCCATTACTATGCTTGAGCATATTGAATCTGTATCTGGATTTTTGTGTCCAGTAACTATTACTTTATTTTCCATATTTTTGTTCCTTTCTTGGAAGGTAGATTAAATTAATTTTTTTGCCTTCTTTTTTACTTTTATGCTCCTATTATATAATTATTATTTACTAAAAGTCAATAATATGGTGCAAATTTAGTTTTGCTAAAATAAAAACTTATCTTATAAAATTAGTTCTTATAGGCTTTTCATTTTGTGGATATTCTATTCCTTGTTTTTTAGCTACATCAATACATTTTAAAAGCCATGCCATGTTATTTCCAAGAGTACGCATTGTTTGCATCCCTTCTTCATCTTCTCTTACTTGATCTGGATTTGAACCATGAACTTGATTCCAATATTGTGATGTAACAATTGGCATATTATTCATTGCAAAATATTTATTAATTTCATCAAAAGTTGCACTAGCTCCCCCTCTTCTGCAGCTCATAACACCGCATGCAGGTTTATTTTTAAATAATTCTCCTCTACCGTAAAATACTCTATCCATAAATGAAGTTAGTGCTCCAGACATAGAAGCAAAATGCACTGGTGTTCCAAATACAAATCCATCAGCTTCTTTTGCTTTTTCTAAAAACTCATTTACAATATCTCCTCTAAAACATTTGCCAGTATTTAAACAAGCATTACATCCAATGCACCCTGCTATTGGATTGTTCCCTAACCATATAATTTCTGTTTCAATACCATTTTTTTGTAATGAATTAGATACTTCCTCTAATGCTGTATATGTACAACCTTTTTCATGTGGTCCACCATTTACTAATAATACTTTCATACTATTCCTCCTAAAACATTTTATAATTCTATTATATAATTTATATAAATTATATATATTTAAGTATACCACAGAAATTTAAATTTTTTTAAAAATTATAAAAATAATTATTAAATAATAAATTTAAAAATATTATAAATAGAAAAATAACTATTATAACTAAAGAAAAAATAATAATATAGTTTTTAAAATTCGAATATTCCAAAAAAGCTCTTTTTCTTTTATGTATTTTTTTCAATACTTCACCCCCATTATGTTTTTATCTATCCTTAACTTTTTTAATTAAGATACAAAAAAATAACAATAAAAATATTTATTAATATTATATATTATGTTTTTATAAATTTTATGTTAATTGTAACTTAATTAATATTTTTTCATATTATGTAAAGTAAAGGAGGCTTTTATATATGTGTAGATGCAGAATGAATAACTGTATGAATAATAATTGTAATATGGTAGATAGTAAAATGATAAATAATATGAATATGATGACAAATGAAGATTGTGAATGTGGATTTGATGATGAAGAATCAGTGTTTCCAGAAAACTTTATGTTTGGTCAAAGTTATGTTCCAATCCAAAGAATGACAACTACTTTTAAACCATGTGCAGGACTAAAAATGGGAACTATATTTCCTGAGTTAGTAAGTCCTTATACAGCAGGTCAAAGTATGGAAGAAGATCAATTTTTAAGATGCTCAAATGAGATTAAGGAGGGATGTAATAGTGGAATGTAGTAAATGTAGTTGCAATTGTACTTGCAAAGAAAATAACGATTGTCCTACAAGAGAAGAAATGATGAATAATATTAGAGGATTCAATTTTGCAATTACTGAGCTTGCATTATATCTAGATACTCATCCTTATGATACTAATGCTTTAGCTATGCATAAAGAATATTGCAAATGCTATAGAGATGCTATAGAAAAATACCAGAAAAAATATGGCCCACTTTCTATTTTCTATCCATGTAATAAATGGAGATGGTTAGAAGAACCTTGGCCTTGGGAAGGAGGAAATTTCTAATGTGGACTTATAACAAAACACTTCAATATCCAATTAATATAAAACAAAAAGACCCACGCCTTGCTAAATTTATAATTTCTCAATATGGTGGTCCTGATGGAGAACTAGGTGCTTCTTTAAGATATTTAAGCCAAAGATTTGGTATGCCTGATCAAAATAGTAAAGCTATATTAAACGATATAGGAACTGAGGAGCTAGCTCACCTTGAAATGGTAGGAACCATAGTTCATCAATTAACAAAAGGTATTACTGCTGAAGAAGCTGAAAAAGCTGGGCTTGGAGCATATTATACAGACCATGGATTAGATGTATATCCAGTATCTGCTGCAGGCACTACTTTTGATGCTAATGCATTAGCTTGTAAAGGTGACCCAATTGCCAATCTTCAAGAAGACTTAGCAGCAGAGCAAAAAGCAAGAGCCACTTATGAAAAACTAATAAATCTTTGTAAAGATAACCCAGATGTAATTGACCCTCTTCGCTATTTAAGAGAAAGAGAAGTTGTACACTTCCAAAGATTCGGTGAAGCTTTACGTGGTGTACAAGAAAAACTTTACCAAAAGAGAATGTATACTTTAGGAAATTGCAATTTAAATAAAGATGATGATTGTGAGTGCTAAAATCTTAAAATGTTAATTAGATAAATAATATTTATATAAAAAGCACAGTAAGTTAAAATAAAGTTTTAATTTACTGTGCTATTGTTTTATATATTTAATTTTTAATTTTTTATTTATTCATTATTTACTGTAAAGCCTTCTAAATTTGGCAATTCTACATCTTTATCTAATATTTCTTTATCTTCTACGTAAAGTATTTTTGAATCACTATATTGCAAAGCACCTTCATTTTGAGTATTCATTACATTTCTAATATTAAGCATAGTTTCTTTATCTATCCAACATTCATTATAGTTTAATGATTTTGAATCTGTGCTATTTTTTCTAATAACATAACATTCTTTTCCATTATATATTTTTGTTTCATATGTTCCAAATAGGTCTAATAATTTATACTGTGGTATATACCACTGGTTTATATTATAGTAAATACCTTCTAATACTTGTCCTTTTTGATTTACTAATATGCCATAATTTTCTCTATAAGAAATCTTCTTACTATCATAGTAAACATATATTTCTTCACTAGAGCCTTCTTTGCCATATACTTCATATCTATTATTATAGTCACCTTTTAAGTAGCAAACCTTTTTATATTTTCCATCTTTATAATAATATTCAGTTATATTAGAATTGCAAGAAAAATCCGATGTATAATTATTTAAAAGTATTGTTTCTACTTTTACATAATATTCATTTTTATATTGTATACTTTGCAATTTTTTATATGCACTATCTAAAATGAAATCATTATGAATTAATTTGATAGCAAAAGGCAAAATAATTATCAAAATTATAATTAATAAAACAATTATTATCTTTTTTAGTAGTGATAATTTATTATTAAACTTTTTTAAATATTCTTTATGAATTTTTACTTCTTTATTTTTACTTTTCATATATTCATTTTTCATTTGCTTATATATTAAATTGCAATCTTTGCAATTTTCTAAATGGTCCTTAATAACATTTTCTGCATCATCAGTTGCAGAGCCATTAATGTAGTCATTTAATAAATTTTGAACCAAGCTACATTCATTTTTATTCACCTTTTAATTCCTCCTTTAATTTAATACTTGCTCTATAATATATTGTTTTTGCCCAAGATTCATTTTTGCCTAAAATCTCTCCTATTTCCTTAAATGTAAGTTCAGTATTTATTTTCATAAGTATAACCTTTTTTGAAACTGAATTTAACTTATTAATTTTTTCATATAATCTTTTTTTAGTATCATTAATTTCTACTTCATTTTCAAAAGAATACTCTTCAATTAAATTTTCATCAAGTGGAATTTTTCTTATTTTATTTTCTTTTTTTAAATAATCTTTCCATTTGTTTTTAGAGATTATATATAGCCAATTTAATATTTTGTCGTTTTCTTTTAATTTATCATAATGAAGTATTGCACTATAAAATGTTTCTTGCAAAAGTTCTTCAGATAATTCTTGATTTTTTGTTAATCCTAATAAATATTTGTATATTATAGAAGAATATTTATTATATAATTCATCCACATTCTGCCTCCCTCTACTTATAATAACGATTGTCTAAAAAAAAAGTTTCAAAATATTTTATAAAATTATATACTATTTTTATAAAATATTAAATTTAAAAATCCATAAAAAACCTAATTATACACTATTTATTAGCCCTCAAATTTGATTTTTTCTTAAAAATATGGTATAATATATATGTGGTGATTTTATAAAAAAATTACCAAACCTTAAATTAAAACATAATTATATTTAATATAAATGAAAGGAATTATGTTATGAATTTTGAAGAAAAATTTAAATTAGATGTTGAAAATTTAAAAAATGATTTAGCAATTGAAAATATGTATGTTACTGATGAAGATATAAATATGCTAAAAAAATACTCTTCTAATGAGATAACATTAAATGAAGCTATTAATAGTATTATTAAAGAAAATTTAGCTTAATTTTATGCATAATATCAAATTTAACTTAGCTTTGAGGAGGTTAGTATGTTTGAATTATATGAAGCAGTCAATTCAATTTATTGTTATCCAGATAGTGATGTACTTGTAAATAAATTAAATATACATGATAATAAAAAACTAGCAACTGTAGAAAGGAAGCTAGTTTTATTAAAACTATATACACTTAGGCAAAATAAAAATATTGGTAAATTTGATATTCATCATTTTTTATCAATACATAAATTTTTATTTGAGGATATTTACCCTTTTGCTGGTAAAATAAGATCAGAAGATATTGCAAAAGATAGTTTTAGATTTGCTAAATGGGAATATATAGAGGATCAACTAAAAGAACTTTTAGACAAACTTGCAAAAGATAATCTAAATAATTTATCAAAAGAAACTTTATCTAAAAAGCTTGCTTATTATATGTCAGAGCTAAATGTCCTACATCCTTTTAGAGAAGGAAATGGTAGAACAATTAGAGAATTTATTAGAGAACTTGCTTACAAAAATCGGATATGACTTAGATATAAAAAATGTAAAACCAAAGGAATTGCTTAATGCTTGTATTGAATCTGTAGTAGATACTACTCATTTAGAAGAAATTTTATTTAAATGTTTAGAAAAGCATAAATAAATGGCCGCATTAGAGTTAACTTTATTTATAACTCTTAAGCAACCATTTATTTTTAGTCTTTATCTTTTTTGCAAAAACATCTAAAACATCTTTTTTTATATTTCTTTTCCATTTTTCTTTTTATAAAATCATGGAATTCTAGCTCTCTTCCTCTTGTAAAAGAATCTTTAGCCATTACAACACCACTAGTAGGACTTAAAAATATATAATAAAATTTTCTAGCTTCATAAATTGCTTCAATTTCATAATATCTTTTGCTAGTCATTCCTTCTTTATTTATTAATACCATTTCTTTGTCACCAAAATAATAATAATTTATAAATTTAGATATATCATCATTATATATTTCTTGACTTTCTTTTAAATCATATTTTTGATAATTTAAATCATAAATTAATAAATATAAACCTAGCAGTATTAATAATGAATTTATTATAATATTACAAACTAGACCAAAGAAATAATCATTTCCCTCTATTAAAAAATTTATTCCCATCAAAATTAAAACTATACTACAAAATAAAAGTGAATAATAATCCCATCTTTTTACTTTTCTTTTATAAAATTTATAAAATCCATTTATAAGTTTTTCACTTTGCTGTGTTTCATTTATAAAAATTGCATTATCTTTTACTTCTTTAGCAATTCTTCCTTCATCTAATTTAACCTTTCCATTATTTTTATGAGCTCTTTGTTTATCAGCATTTGTAATTCTTTTACTTACTTTTATTTTTTCCATAAAATACCTCTTTCCTTAATTCTCTTATATTATTTTTACATATTTTTACATTTTTTTCAACAGTTTTTTCGTCTATTTAGCAATTTTTTACTTTTTTAATATAATTTTTTCTATTTTATTCATAAAAATGCAAATTATAATCTAAATAACGTCTTTAAAGAGCAAAATAAAAGCCCCATTATTAAAATTTGTTTTAATAAATAGAGCTTTATTTATGAACAAGTTATAAAATAATATTTATATAAATATTATAATTATATCTTCATTATTCCACCAATTACTTGGCTTTCTTTTTCTAATGGAAGTATTTTATTTCCACCGGCAATAACAATTACATCGCCTTTTTCAAGTATTCCTCTATTTTCTAATTCAAGAATACCTTTTTCAACTGTTGTATCAATATCTTTTTGAGCTTCAATATATAATGGATATGTGTTAGCTGTTAAAGATAATTTATGATATGTTTTTAAATTATCTGTTATAGCTAAAACTGGGCAAGCAGGTTTTAATCCTGCTAAAATATTTGCTGTATCTCCTGTATGAGTATATGCAACTATAGCATTAGCTTCTATGTCTTTTGCTGTTACACATGCAGAATATGCAGTATTAGCTTTTAAGTTATTTTTATCAACTATGCATCCTTTATTATTAAATCTCTTCCAGTAATTAATATTTCCTTCAATTGCTCTAGAAATTTTATTCATAGTACCAACACATTCAACTGGATATTTACCCATTGCACATTCTCCAGATAGCATAATGCATCCTGTTAAATCATATACAGCATTAGCAACATCTGAAACTTCTGCTCGAGTTGGTCTTGGGTTAGATGTCATTGATTCAAGCATTTGTGTTGCAGTGATAACTGGTTTACCAACTTCATTACATCTTTTAATAATATGTTTTTGAACTATTGGAACTTGTTCCATTGGTATTTCAACACCCATATCTCCACGAGCAACCATAATACCATCAGATAAAGCAAGTATATCTTCAAAATTATCTATACCTTCTTGGCTTTCAATTTTAGATATAATTCCTATTTCTTGTCCACCATTATCATCTAATAATTTTCTTATTTGTTTAACATCATCTGCTCTTCTTACGAAAGATGCGAATATATAATCAAATCCGGCTTTAACACCTTTTGTTATATCATCTATATCTTTTGCTCCTAATGCTGGAAGTTCAACTATAGCATCAGGAATGTTCATTGTTTTTCTTGAACCTAATCTTCCTGTGTTTTGTGCTATACAAACAATATCTTGTCCTTTAATTTCTTTTACTTTGAATTCTATTGCTCCATCATCAACAAGTATTGTTGAACCTGGTTTAACATCTTTATATAGGTCTTTGTAGCTTAATGTTGTTTTTGTGTTATTTCCTATTATATCATCATGAACAAATGTAAATTCTTGTCCTTCTTCAATTGTAACTTTTTCATCTCCTGATTCTAGTTTACCTGTTCTTATTTCTGGTCCTTTTGTATCAAGAGCCATTGCTATAGGAATGTTTAGCTTTTCTCTGCATCTTTTAATTGTTGCAATTTTTTCTGCATTTTCTTCATATCCACCATGTGAGAAATTAATTCTGCAAACATTTAAACCTGCATTCATAAGTTTTGTAAGCATTTCTTCGCTTTCACTAGCTGGTCCTATTGTACCAATGATTTTTGTTTTTCTAATTACTTCTTTCATTTTAATACTTCCTTTCATAAATTTTGTAATGTTAATATTCTGCCAAAGAAGAGACAAAAATTAGCATTATCAATGTTTTTCAGGTTTCCCTATTTTTTAGCGTAATTATTATATCACTATTTTACCTCAAGTTCAACCATTTTATTACATTTTTTAAGCATATTTTTATAAAATTTTACTTTTAAATTGTGCAAAAGAAGAGCTTTAAAAATATATTTTAAAGCTCTTTATTACTTTATTCAGTTATCCATTTAATTAAGTCTAAATTCATCGGATTTAATATCATTTTATTTTTTGGTACTACTCTAAATGTATAACCATAATCTCCACCTGATTTTAGTTCAATCTTAGAAGTAAATTTATATTCAAGATTAACTGTATCTTCTTCAACTAATTTCATTGGAATTACACTTATATCATCTACTACACCATCAGATGTTATCTTACCATAATAAACTTCTGCATCAATATTATCAATACTAATCAATTCATTTGGAAGTTTGACATAGCAGCTTACATCAATTTTATTTCCAGCATCAACAGTTATATCATCATAATTATTCTTATCTTGTCTTATTTTTATATCTTCCCAATTTGCATATAACTTAGTCTTCCATTCATTATATCTTGTAACTTTAGGTAAATCTGTATAATATTTATCATGTAAATTACATAATGGAATATAAAATTTAGAAGTATAATCATCAAGCATTCTTGCTGTACTAAATCTTCCTGCATTTGATTCAATTGTATTTTTCATTATTCTAACCCAAGTATTAGAAAATCCTTTTTCATTTTTATCATAATACATTGGAATTATCTTATTTTCTAAAGTATCATACATACTTCTACTATCTGCATCATCTTGTTCATCATAACTTTGATATTTTGCATTAGTTCCAATAGTCCAACCATTTTTTTGGTTATATCCTTCGGCCCACCAACCATCAAGTACACTAAAGTTTATAACACCATTAATAGCAGCTTTTTGTCCACTAGTTCCTGATGCCTCTAGAGGTCTTCTCGGATTATTAAGCCATACATCAACACCAGATATTAAGTATCTTGACATGCCTATATTATAGTTCTCTAATATAAATACTTTGCCTTTGAATTGTGGTTTTAAAGATATATCATGTATAAACTTAATTAAATCTTGTCCTTCCTTGTCACTTGGATGAGCTTTACCAGCAAATATAATTTGAACTGGCATATTTTTTTCATTAAATATTTGAGTTACTCTTTCTAAGTCTCTAAATATTAATGTTGCTCTTTTATATGTTGCAAATCTTCTAGCAAATCCTATTGTTAGGATATTAGGATCAAGTTTTCCTACCATTTGTTCTATATCATCATAAGAATAATTATATCTTCTAAGTCTTTCTATTGTAGAATTTCTAACAATTTTAAGCAATTTTTCTTTTCTAGATTGATGAACTTTCCATAATTCTTCATCTGGTATTTTTTCAATATCCTTCCAAACTTCATCCTCTTCAATATGATCTTGCCAATATGGTTCTAAATATTTGTTATATAATTCTTTAATTGTTGGTGCAAGCCAAGAGCAAGTATGAACACCATTAGTTACATATTCTATTGGAGATTCATTTGATGGAATATCTGGCCATACTTTAGAAAATAACTCTCTAGATACTGCTCCGTGTAATTTACTTACGCCATTTTTCTTTCCTGCAATTTTAAGTGCTAATATACCCATATTAAATCCAGATGAATTTATATCTGCATTAGGTTCCATTCCTAGTCTAAAGAATTCTTCTTTAGTTAAACCTAATCTATTCCAAAATCCATTAAAATATTTTTCTACTAATGAAAGTGGGAATATATCATTTCCAGCAGGAACTGGAGTATGTGTTGTAAATAATGTCATTGATGATACTATATCTTTTGCTATATCAAATGATACTTCTTTATATTTCATCATATTTTTTATAAGCTCAATAGTTAAGAAAGAAGAATGTCCTTCATTCATATGATAAACGGTTGGTTTTAAACCTAAACTATATAATAGACTAACTCCGCCCATACCTAGAACTATTTCTTGCATTATTCTCATTTCTTGATCTCCACCATAAAGTGTAGATGTTACAGTTCTATATTCTGGTATGTTTTCATCAATATCTGAATCAAGCAAATATAAAGTATTACGACCTACCTTTATTTGCCAAGCTTTTAAATAAATTCTCTTTTTGGGGAAATTTATATAAATAAGCAAATCTTTTCCTTCATGATCTTTAACTGATGTTATAGGTAAAGTAGTTATATCTATTGCATGATATTCAGTTTCTTGTTGACCATATCCATTTATTTTTTGGTGGAAATATCCACTTTTATATAAAAGACCTATTCCAACTAAAGGTATTCCCATATCACTACTAGATTTCATATGGTCACCTGAAAGAATGCCAAGTCCACCTGAATATATAGGAATAGTTTCGTCTAAACCATATTCAGCAGAAAAATAAGCTATTAAATCATTTGTATTATCTGGGAACTTCTTTTTAAACCAAGTATCTTTACTACCCATATAATCATCAAAATCTTTAACAACTTTATCATATTCTTTCAAAAACTCACTGTTTTTAGTAGCTTCTTCTAATTTATCCTGAGGTACCATTTTTAAAAATCTAATAGGATTTTTTCTTACTTGTTCCCATAAATCTATATCTAATAATTTAAATAATTTTAAAAATTCTGTGTTCCATGACCACCATAAATTATATGATATATCATATAATTTAGCTATCCTTTTTGGTAGCTGTGGCCTTACTGTTATTTTATTAAATACAAAAGCCATAATATTTCCTCCTTAGTAATTTTTAGCTCATTAGTTTTTTACTATGTATATTATCTAATAACAAAAATCATTTGTCAAATAATTTATGAAAATTTTTTATTTATTTTTATATTTTTTATATTTTAATATTTTTTAGTGCATATCTTATTTCATCATTAAAAAACATTTATAAATTAATTTTATTATTCTAAATATCTATCACCTTGAAATCTATTTTGCTCTCTCATAATTTTATCTAAGCCATTTAATACCCATTTTTTATGAATATTCCAAAGAGGCGCTACTAATAAATTTTTAGGTGCATCACCTGAAATTCTATGAATTATAATATCTTTTCTTAAATGAGTAATTACATATAATAGTTTATTTAAATATTCATCTAGTGTTAGTGGGATATATTTCCCTTCTTTATATAACTTTTCTAATACTGTATCTTTTGCAATATATGTAGAATGAATTTTAATTCCTTGTATATCTAAACTATTTACATATTTTACTGTATTTTCTAAATCTATATCAGTTTCATTAGGTAGTCCAATCATAATATGTACAACTATGTCTATTTTATATTTATTTAATAATTTAACTGCTTTAGTAAATGTACCTAATAAATATCCCCTATTTATTATTTTAGCAATTTCATCATTACTTGTTTGAAGTCCAAGTTCAACAGTTACAGAATAGCTTTTATCAGTAAGATTTCCATTAGTACTTGCTTTTTTTGTATAGCTTTTAAGTAATTTGCATATATCTTCATCAATGCAATCTGGTCTTGTAGCAATATCTATTCCAACTATTCTATCATCTATAAGTGCACTATCATATTTTTCTTTTAAATTTTCTATACTATCATAAGTATTAGTAAAATTTTGAAAATATACTATAAATTTATTTGCTCTTTTTCCCCTATAGCTTTCTAAATGTTCTTTTACTTGCATAGGAATTGGCTTTAATTTTAAATGTTCTCCTGAGCCTCTTTTAGTGCAAAATATACATCCTCCATATCCTACTTTTCCATCTCTATTAGGACAAGTAAATCCTCCATCTACTGGAATTTTTAATGTTCTTTCTCCAAACTTTTCTTTTAAATATGTATTTAAATGTCTATATCTTTCCAATTTATTCACCTTTAGATTTTATTTTTTATTTTTTATTTTTT
>CAWVEX010000019.1:0-18095 GCA_963928415.1 Bacillota bacterium
TATTTTATTTTATTTTATCTTAATTTATTTTAATTTTAAAATTATAAATACTTTTGTTATATTATTTATTTAGAATATTCCAACAATATTTCCATTATCATCAATATCTATATTTTCAGCAGCAGGTACTTTTGGAAGTCCTGGCATTGTCATTATTTTGCCTGTTTTTACTACTACAAATTCTGCTCCATTTTTTAGTTCTACAGAACTTATATGAATATCAAAAGGTTCTTTGCAAAGTAAATTTTTAGGATCATCTGAAAAAGAATATTGTGTTTTTGCAATACATATTGGCATATCTTTTGCTAAATCTCTTATTTCATTTATCTCTTCTTTTGCTTCATCTGAATATATTACATCTCTTGCACCATAAATTTCTTTTGCAACTTTTTCAATTTTTTCTTCTAAAGATAAATTTAATTCATATATTGGTTTAAAGTTTTTTGGCCTTTTGCAAATTTCTACTACTTTTTCTGCTAAATCTTTTGCTCCAATACCTCCTTTTGCCCAATTTTCCAACAAACTAAATTCTACTTTTCCTTCTAATTCTTTTTTAAGAATATCTATTTCTTTTTCTGTATCAGAGGTAAACTTATTTATTGCAACAATTGGATTTAAGCCATATTTTTTTATATTTTCCACATGTTTTAATAAATTATTAATTCCTTCTTTTAAAGCTAATTTATTTTCATTATTTACTTCATCTTTTGCTACTCCTCCATGATATTTAAGTGCTCTTAAAGTAGCAACAATAACTACTGCATCAGGAGAAGCTTCAATTTGTCTGCATTTTATATCTAAGAATTTTTCAGCTCCAAGGTCTGCTCCAAATCCTGCTTCTGTTACTGTATAGTCAGCAAGTTTCATTGCCATTTTTGTAGCTAGTACGCTATTGCATCCATGAGCTATATTTGCAAATGGTCCACCATGAATTATTGCTGGGTTATTTTCTAATGTTTGAACAATATTAGGATTTAGTGCATCTTTTAATAATACTGTAAGGCTTCCTTCTGCTTTTAAATCGTGACAAGTAATTGGTTTTCCTTCTTTAGTATATCCAACAATTATTTTTCCTAATCTTCTTTTTAAATCTTTAAGAGAAGTTGCTAAACAGAATATTGCCATTATTTCTGATGCAACTGTAATATCAAAATGGTCTTCTCTAGGAGTCATATTTTTTTCTCCTGAAAGACTTACTTTTACAGTTCTTAAAGCTCTATCATTTAAATCTAAGCATCTTTTCCAAACAACTTTATCAAACCCAAGTTCATTTCCTTGAAAAATGTGGTTATCTATCATTGCACTTAATAGATTATTTGCAGATGTAATTGCATGTATATCTCCTGTAAAATGTAAATTTATATCTTCCATAGGAGCTACTTGTGAATGTCCTCCACCTGTTGCGCCACCTTTTATACCAAATACAGGTCCAAGTGAAGGTTCTCTTAATGCAAGAATTGTTTTTTTTCCTATTGCATTTAATCCATCTGCTAAACCTATTGAAGTTGTTGTTTTTCCTTCTCCTAAAGGTGTTGGATTAATTGCAGTAACTAATATTAATTTTCCATCTTTCTTTTCTTTTATTTTATCTAAATAATTTAAAGAAATTTTTGCCTTATATTTACCAATAGGTTCTACCTCATCTTTTGGAATATTTAATTTATCTGTAATATCCATTATATTTTTTAATTTTGCTTCTCTTGCTATTTCAATATCCTCCATTAAAGTCTCCTCCTATATTTTTTTCTTTAATATATCACAATTAGTTTGATAATTTCAAGGTTTTAATATAAATAAAGGAGAACTTTTCGGTTCTCCTAAAATATATATAAGTGTATGTTAACGGCTCAATTTATATAATGCATATTGGTTTAAAGAAACACCTTCCTGCTCTGCTTCAACAGCTAATCTATAATGTAATGATTTAGGTATTCTAACAACAAATTTTCCACTAAAATCTTCATAACCAATTGGTAATGGCACTTCATATCCATTTTCTAATTTTGTTTCTATCCATCCTCTCATTGCATCCTTAATATTTTCATAAGCTTCATTAAAAGTTTCTCCTGTACTTTGGCATCCGTCAAATTCTAACACTCTAGCATAATAATAGTTACCACTTTCATCATTTATTGGTTGAATAATATAATTATATGGTAATTTCATATATTCGTCTACTTTTTTCATAAAAGGTCACCTCCTAGAAATACGGTTTGTATCAACTTATCGATGTCCGGCATAAATATTCCTCCTTTCGTTAGAAACATTTATCCTTTTAGCAAGACTAAATATATGATACTATATTTGATACTATTTGTCAATAGATTTTAAAAAATTAATCCAGCAATTAGTCCAATTAAAGCTCCCGCTGCTACTTGTACTGGCGTATGTCCTGTTTTTTCTTGTAAAAATTCTGCCGGTGTCATATCTTTAACTTCTTTTACCACTTTATTTAATATATGTGCTTGCTCTCCAACAGCTCTTCTTACTCCTGCTGCATCATACATTGTAATAAATGCGAATAACACACTTAATGCAAATATTGGCTCATTAATTCCTATATGTTTTCCAATAAGAGTAGCTAAAGATACTACAACTGCTGAATGAGAACTAGGCATTCCACCTGCTCCCATAAATCTTTTAATATTCCATTTTCCTTCTGTAAAATATTCATATAACACTTTAAAAGTTTGTATTCCAAACCATAGTACAAAAGGTATTATTAAATATTTATACTGATTAAAAAAATCTTGCATTTTCTTTTTCCCCTATTCTTCGCTTTCTTTTAAAGTAAATTCTTTTTCCTCACCATTTACTAATACAGTAATCTTTTTTTCTGCTTCTTCCAATATTTTATTGCACCTTTGAGATAATTTCATTCCTTCTTCAAACTTTTTTACTGAAGTATCTAGGTCTAAATTATCACTTTCAAGCTCATTTGCAATAGTTTCTAACTTTTGCATTGTTTCTTCAAATGTTAAATCTTCCATTAAAATTTCCTTTCTAATATTTTTATATTTTAATTTTTTCAATAACTTTAGTTTTTAATTTTCCATTTTTCATTCTTAATTCTAATATATCATCTACATTTGCATCATCTATATTAGATACTATTTTTCCATCTTTTTCCGCAATACTATATCCTCTAGATAATGTTTTTAGTGGACTTAATGCATCTAATTTAGCTATTAATTTTATGCTATCTGCTCTTGCTTTTGTAACTTTTTGATTAATGCTATTTTGGATAGATTTTACTAACATATCTAATGAAATAGATTTTTCATTTATTTTTTGAAGAGGTTCTTTAAATACTCTTCTTGTCATACACTTTTCATATCTCATTTTCATAAGTTCTAATCTTCTCTTTAATGCTACTCTATATCTATTTTGATAATTACTTATTGTATATATTACATCCGAAATATTTGGTACTGCGAGCTCTGCTGCTGCAGATGGTGTAGGTGCTCTTAAGTCTGCCACAAAATCTGCAATAGTAAAATCTGTTTCGTGTCCTACTGCTGATATTATTGGTAATTTTGAATCATATATTGCTCTTGCTACAATCTCTTCATTAAATGGCCATAAATCTTCTAAAGATCCTCCACCTCTACCAATAATTAATACATCTGCTAAATTTTCATCATTCATTTTCTTTATGCCTTCTGCTATTTCTTGGGCTGCACCTGGTCCTTGAACTGGTACAGGCAAAAGTCTAATATGTACATTAGGATTTCTTCTAGTAGATACATTTATTATATCTCTAATAACTGCACCTGTTGAAGATGTAAGAACTCCTATTGTTTTTGGAAACATAGGAATTTTTCTTTTATGTGAAGCTTCAAATAGACCTTCTTTTTCAAGTTTTGCTTTTAATTTTTGATATTCTTCATATAAAGTTCCCATTCCTTCTTGTCTCATTGCTTTGCAATATATTTGGTAAACTCCATCTCTTTCAAATACAGATACACTACCTAATACTAAAACTTTCATACCATCTTTAGGCATAAATGATAAATGTGGTGTATAACTTTTAAACATTATACATTTAATAAGTGAGTTTTCATCTTTTAAAGTAAAATACATGTGTCCTGTATAGTGCAATTTAAAATTTGAAATCTCACCTTTTACGTATACATTATTTAAAAATTCATCACCATCTACCTTTTCTTTGATGTATCTGTTTAACTCTTGTACGGTAATTGGTTTAATATCCATTTAAAATCCTTTCTTTACTACTCCTGCTAATGCTCCATTAACAAATCCTTTAGATTTATCATCCCCGTATTTTTTAGCAAGCTCTACTACTTCATTTATAACTACTTTATATGGTAATTTAGAATATACAATTTCATAAACACCAAGTTTTAGTAATGTTAAATCTATTTTAGATATTCTAGAAATATCCCAATCTGGTTTAATATTTTCAGAAATAGTTTTTTCTATTTCACTATTAAATTTATTAGTTCCTAAAATTACATCTTTAATATATTCTATTGCATTTTTATCTACAATATTATTTTCTTCTAAGAATAGATTTAATTGTTCTTCTATATCTTTATCTTCTATTAATTGTAAGCTATATAATAATCTAAATGCTTGCTCTCTTGCTTCTGATCTTTTCATATATGTAATCCATTTCTTGCTTAATATTTAGGTTTTTATGGATATACCTATAAACCAATTTTTTTTACATCTTATCAATTATTTTTCTTAATTTTTCTTTTACTTTATCTTTATTGTGTTGAAAATAATTTCCAGCCCATATTCCCATTCCAACTAAAACAAGTCCTATAACTAGTCTATACATATCTGTACAAGCAATTATAAGTGCTACTATTCCACCTAAAACTGCTCCCCAGTAATTTGCCATAAATTTCTTAAAATCGTCCATTTTGCACCTCCATTGTTAATTGTATAAGTTAATTAAAATTAATTAACTATTATTTATTTTCTTCTCCTTTGCTTACTTCTTCTTTTGTAGGTACTTCATTTTCTCTTTCAACATCATTAATTTTAATATTTACTTCTTTTACTTCTAAGTCAGTTGCTTTTTTTACATTTTCCTTTATTTTATTTTGTAATTTAGTTGTTACATCTTTTATAATTGTTTCTTTTTGTACATTTATTTCTAAGTTTACATGAACATCATTATTTTCATCTAAAGCAATTTCAGTATTAGCACCATCAACATTTTTAAAATCATCAACTGTACCATTTACTAAATTCTTTATTGTTCCTTTTGTAATTAATAATTTACCATTATCATTTTGAAGTAATATACCTTCATCATCATCGTCATATTTTTGCGAACGTTTTTCATAACTTGGGAAAAATAAGCATTTTATTGAAAGAAGTACTAATATAACACTTATTCCTATTGTAATATACATACCATTTTGTGATGCTACTGCATTGGTTAGTCCAACAGATATTATTGAAACATCAATCCATCCAAATGTAATTAAACATACTAATATTGATAATATTAATGTAATTAATGAAAATATAGCTAGTCCTAATTTATCTAAAAATTTCATATTTATATCCTTCCTTTTTAGCTTGTCCTAAAAAATTTTAAAATCTATGGTACCTTAAATTACTAACTACTTAATTGCTTTTTTATATTTATATCGCATACAATTGTAATTAAGGTACACTGATATTAATTTTAGTACAAATTTATTACTTATTTATATTTATACTTATATTATCCTATTTTATTTTTTCTTTGCTTCTTTTCTTGTATCTTCTTTATCTTCTGCTTTTACTTCTTCTTGTTTTTTATCTTCTAATTGAACTGTGCTAACACCTTGAACATGAACATTAACTTCAAGTACACTTAAACCTGTCATATTTTCAACAGATTTTTTTACTCTCTTTTGAATTTCAAAAGCTACATCTGGAATTCTTGCTCCATATTCAACAATAATATTAACATCAATTCTTGCTTCTTTATTATCTAATATTTCTACTTTAATACCTTTTGCTAAGTTCTTTTTACCACTTAAAACTTCTGAAATGCCTCCTGCAAATCCTCCTGCCATTTCAGCAACTCCAGATACTTCTGATGCAGCCATTCCTGCAATTACTGCAACAACATCATCAGATATTTCTATATTGTTTTCTCCTTCATTTAATACTATTTCTTCATCCTTTTTTGATTGTTTCTTTTCTTCTCCCATAATAAATCCTACCTTTCTTTTATACAAAATTTATTTAATTTGCATAATAACCTATTATTTGTATCATATTCTAAGTATATCAATATATGCTTAATTTTACAAGTATTTCTAAAGAAAAAATTATTATAATTTTATTAAATAAATATTTAAAATTTACTTTACATTCTTATTTTTTTAGTGATATACTAATAATATAAAATTTTACGAAAGAAGTGTTTTAATATGCTTAATTTAGATAAAAATAATTTAGAAGATTTTAAAAATACAATTGATGAGAATAAACTTAATAAAATATTAGACCAAGCAATTTCAAATGATTCTTCTTTAATTGTTGGTAAATTACCAGTAGAAGAACCACTAATAAAAATAAATGAAACTCCTGTAGTTCCTGCTAAAGATGAAACTAATGTCTTAGCTTTAACAGTTAGAGGAGATTATAAACTGTCTATTGCTAAAAATGCTTTTTTTAAGACTCTTAGAATGTCTTTAAAAGTAGCTTTTTCAACATTTTTCTTAAATTTAGCTAGAATATTTTTAGCATAAATATATAGAAAACTTTAATATTTATATTATTATGAATTTTACATTTTAAAATATAAAAAACACTTTTCAAAGCGTTTAATGTTTTTAAGCATTTAACTTGAAAAGTGCTTTTATTTTATTAAATAATCTACTAAGTCTTCCTCCGTAAACTACGGTTAATGCCATTTTACTTGTTTTTTCGTGTATTTTTATAAGCTTTTTATCTAATTTATTCATAAAAGTAGATTTATAATTATCACAATTATTATAATAATTACCATTAATCTCAATTTTACCAGTTAGTTCTAAATAATTTTCTATTTTTTTAGAAAATAAATCTACCTCTTCTTCAGTAGTTAAATTTTTTAAGTTCTTATCAAAATATGTTCTCATAATTAAGTCTTGAGTTTCTATGTACATACTTTTTATTTCATCTAATTTGCCTTCTTTTTTGAGTTTATTTAAGTCTATTTTAATAACTCTATTATCTGCTTTTTTTACATTATAATTAATTATTTCATCAAATAAATTAATTATTGATTGGGCATTTTCTTCAAATGTATTAAAAAATGTATTTTCAAAATTATTATCATTTAAAATAACTGCTTTTACTAATTCATCTTCCCCTAATAAAAAAATTATTTGTTCTATTAAGTTTGTAAGAATTGGGTAATAATTTGGGCTAATAGTTCTAAGTAATATTCCTTCTTTATTTATAGTTTGATAATTACTATTTATTGTTTTTGCTGAAATATATTGAACTGCTCCTTCATTTATTCCTAAACCATGAAAAGATAATTCATTAAAGTTACATAAGCCTATTTTATCTAATTTATCTTTTTTCTTTCTTATGTCTTGAATATAATGGATAATTTCGTGAATCATTGAATCTGTTAATTTATTTATGTCTATACTTTCATCAAAATATATTTTATGATTTTCATATATATAATTTATCTTTGGCAAATTTTCATCTATTTTTGCATAATACATATTTGCATTTTGTATTTTATTCAAGATATTTTCTTGCTCTATTTTTAATACTGGAAAAGCCATTATTAAAGAAACTGTTACATTATTTGCAACAATATTTTTTTCTTCTTGGGTAAATTCTTTAGTTTCTTTAATTCCTAATCTTTTTAGTTTCTTTTCTATATTCAAATTGGCCTCCCAAATAGACAATTAAGTTTTAATGCTTTTTTACTTTTATCTTTAATTTATATCATTATATTATAATCAAAATAAAAATTCAATACAAAAAAGGAGCTTTATAATTTTAAGCTCCTTTTTTATTTAATTATTGATTTCTTGGAATATAATATTTTATAGAAATCTTTGTAGGTATACTTACACTACTATTATTTCTTGCAAAAGCTTTTGCATCCCAAGTTATTGTTTTGCCATCTCTACTAATTGAGATTCCATATTGATTTAGTTGACTTGTATTAGTACATGTAAATAATGTTTTTGTTTCTCCATTTTCTATATAAGTTGCTTCTATAGGTGTATTTTCAGATAACTTTATTCTATCGCTTGCTTGTTCAAATGTTATAACACCATTTTCTGTATCCGCATTCTTTTTCTTTGTTGTACTTTCTAATATATCATTAAACTGATTTAATAAATCTTCAGAATTATTTGCTGTATAGCATTTATTGTTTGTAGACATTGTCTTTAATGCATCTGCATCAAAAGAGTTACCAGATCCAAATCCTATACAATATATTTCGTCAACTTTAGTTTTTAAAGTATTTAATTGTGTACTATATGATCCGTTAAATTTTCCATCTGCTAATACAATAACAATGTTTTTCTTTGAATCACTCAAGTATTGAGAAGGATTATTATTAATAAGTTTAAATGCTGGATTAATATATGTTCCGAATCCTGATAGTTCTGAACTAATAGATATATCATCTACTAGTGATATTAATTCTTCATTAGAAGTTTCATTAGTTCCAATTAATTTAGCTCCATACTCAATTGGTTTGTTAATATAATAATATTTATTTCCATCTGAAGCATTAACTTTTGAATTTACTGTATATTCTTTTCCATCAACAACTACATAATTTATAGTTTCAGTCCAAGTATTACCAAACCATCCCTCATGAGTTACAGTTTTAGTTTTAACATCACTATCTTTGACTAAAGTAGCTTGACTATATGAAGTACCAGTATTATTTTGGTTGAATGTAATAACTTTCATATCTGTATTTTTTCCAGATTGGTTTTCAATAAATTGTTTAACTGCTTCTTTAGCATTATATAATCTAGTTTTAGATTCATCACTTGGAGCTACATATTGTGCATTTGAATTTTTATAGCTAGATCCTGAAATTGGATAATTCATACTGCTTGAGTTATCTAATATAAATATAATGTTTAAGTCGCTTCCTTTTTGTCCTTCCTTAAATTCTGTATATTCAACATTTATTTCATTTACTTTAGTTGAAGCGGTTGATTCTTTATTATATTCTTCAATCTTAGCAGTATTATTTATAGTTTTTCCAAAAGAATCTCTCTTTGTCTTAGCCTCAAAAGTAATTGTTAAACTATTATTTTCTGGAACAATTACATTCCAAATCAATTTATTATTCTCTGTAGATTTAGGCGCTATGCTAGCTGAAGTATCAACATAAGTTGTGTCCACTAATTGATCTGAAATAGTTACAGTTTCTGGGGTACTTTCATTATTTGAAATTACAATTTTGTACTCTATATTTTCTCCTGCATTTACTGTTTTGCTAGCTGTTTTACTAATTGTTATATCAGGGGTTTTAAATGTTGTTTCTGTTGTATTTGTTTCTTCATCATTTACAGTTGCTGTATTAGATATTATATCCCCATCTGTTAAATCTCCTACTGTTACGGCAAATGATACTGTTGCTTTTCCTTTTGCTGGTACTGTTACTGTTATTCCATTTCCATTTAGTTCGCTTATATTATGTGTTGTTGTTCCATTTTTATCATTAACTGTAACATCTCCATCATTTGCTATTGTTACATTTGTAGGTACACTATCTTTTACTACTGCTGTTCCTTCCGCATCTCCTGTATTAGTTACTGTTATTGTGTATGTGATTGTATCTCCTTTTTGAGCAGTTCCATTTCTATTTGTTCCATCTGGGCTTGTTACTTCAGCAATTTTATTAGTTGTTATAACTGGTATTTCAACAGAAGGATTTTCTTCATCTACTGGTGTTCCATCGTCAACTATAGCTGTATTTTTTATTGAACCTGTAACTTTTTCATTAACTTTTACAGTAAATGTTACTGTTACTGTTCCATTTACCTCTCCTATTTTAGCTGGTACTGTTACATCAATTCCATCATTTAAATCTTCTTCTGCATATACATTTTCATCATTGCTTATTGTTACGCCGTTTTCTTTATCAAACATTGTTCCAATTGGTGCACTATCTATTACTTTTACATTTCCATCTACAATACCACTATTTTTTAGTGTAATTGTATATGTTAATTTATCTCCTGCTTCTACAGAACCTTTATCTGTAGTTTTTGTAGAAGTAATAACTGGATAATGTACTTCTGTTTCAGTTTCGGTAGTTTCTTTATCTCCAACAACTGCAACATTTTTTATTACCCTATTTTCACCATCATAATTATCTACCTTTACATCAAATGTAAAAGTTTTTGTTTCTTTTGCTTTTAATGTAACATTGTTCCAAGTAATTACATTTTCATTAACACTCGAACCATCTGTTATAACTTTATCTAATGTTGTTCCTTCTGGTACAGTATCTCTTACTGATGTAATTGCGTCAATATTACTTTTATTTGTTACTGTAATAGTATATGAAATTATTGAACCATTTCTAATTATATCATCTTCTGATGAATATGTTTTGTTAGATTCAATTACTGGATTTACAGTTTCTGGTGTTTCTTTTCCATCAACTACTGCAGTATTCTTTATTTCTCCATCTTCACTAGTTACAATAACTGTGAAAGAAACTGTTTTAGAAGATGAAGCTGGTACATTTACATTCCATGTAATTTTTCCATTTTCTTCTTTTCCTTCATCAGAAATTGCTGTAGTTTCGTCTAAAATTGTACCTACTGGTACTTTATCTGTTATTGTAACATTTGTAGCATCTACATCTTTACTTGTATTTGATACAGTAATCTTATATGTAATTTTACTACCTTTTTGAACACTGTTATCTTCAGCATTTACTGAACTAATTTCAGCTGTTTTATTTAATTCTAATGTTGGTTTTACAACATCTATCTTTGTAGAAACATTATCTCTAATTAAGCTAGCATTCATCCAGCCTACTTTTAAAGATTCACTAACTAATATTTGTTTACCTGTTTCTATATAATCTGTTTGAATATATTCTTCATTTGGAAGTTCTTCTTCAGTGCTTCCTTCTGAATTATTTGTATTATTATTTGATGCATTAACATTTGTAATGTTTGATACATTATTGTTAGACACATTATTAGAACCATTATTTACTGTATTAATTGCATTACTACTTGTTTCATTATTTGTGCTTGGTACAGTAGTATTATTTTCTTCAGATATTTCATTATTATTTGGTTCTTCTGAAACATTATTTTGTTCTTCTATAGTTTCATTATCTATTGTAGAATTTACTTCAGTTGTAGCTTCTGCGTCAGTATTACCTTTAAAATAAAAGTAAGCACCTATAGAAATTCCACCAATAAGAACTAAAACTATTGCTACAATAATGGCTATTTTCTTATTTTGATAGCTCATTTTGGTTTTCATTACTTTTCCCCCCATCTTTATTAATTAAATAACTTAAATACTTTTTTATCAAAAGCATTTTTTACTTTTGTAATTAATGTAATAATTAAACAACTTCTCTTGCTTTTGTTATAAGTCTTTTTAAATGTCCATTAGTGCATGTTATTAAAGTTACTTCCTTAGTATTTTCTTCTACACTGTCTAGGCAACTAACATCATTAGGATCAACAGAATAAATATCAAAAATTTCATAAGTAACAGTATTATTATATAGGTCTGTTAATTTAATTTGGTCACCTATTTTTAGTCTTTTTACTTTTCCAAACATAGTTCCATTTAAATTGTTATGTCCTGCTACTGTAAAATTTCCAATAGAATTAATTTCACCACCGGAAAATTTTGTAATAGAATATTTCATTGTAGTATCATTAGTTTTATTAATTATTGGATATTTGATATTAATTGAAGGTATCTCAATTAATCCAACAACGTCAAAACCATTGTATTGTACTTTAACAGGTTCTATACTATTTGTATTTCCTGTGTTATTTGAAAACTGCTTTTCTATCTCAGTTACAACTTTTGCCAAATTACTATCATTTTTTTCACTTACAACATAATTGTATATAATTAAACCAATAACTACTATTGCTGCAATTATAAGTAAAGTTAAAATAACATTTATAACTTTTTTCATATTAAGATAATTCTCCTCTTAACTTATTTAAATATACTATTTTTTATCATTTTTATTTAATTGTCTTTTAACAATAAGTAAAGCAATAATTGCAAGAATTATAACACCTAATATTATTAATAAAGTTATAGTAGTATCAAATGTAACTGGTAATTTAACTGTTGTTTTTTGTTCAATAACTTCTGGAACATACTCAGGATTTTTTACTCTTGAGCAAGTCATAAATTGAACATCTACTGTTTGCTTTCCTTCAGCATCTGTTGCTCTTAACCAAACAACATACTTTTCTCCTTCTGAAGAATCTTCTGGTTGAGTAACTGTATAGTCTTCTACGTCCATCCAAGCTTTTTCTTCTGGTATTAAGCTATTATATAAAGTATAAAATTCATCTAGTTTTTTGATATTTACATAAGAGTTAAAATTATCTGTAATTTGTGCAATTTCTTCAGACATAGCAATAAAATCTGATATTTTTTCATTATCATCTTTTCTTGCTATTGCATACTCATATGTATATCCGTCTTCTGGAGTAATTTTTAAGTTACCAATTGTTGTTTTATATTCTACTCCATCAACATTTTCTACTTCAGGATTTTCTTCATCTAATGTTACTTTTATCCTTTTTGTAGTATTTGCAACAGCATCAAGTTCTTCTTGAGTAATTGCTTTGTCTAAATCTATCTCAATTGCATTTGAAATAGTATTGTCTGATTTTTCAATCCACATATATACTGTGTTTGAAGATAAAAAATAAGAGTTAAAAATTTCATTATCTACATATGCAACATAATTTTTATCATTATCTTGTAGTGAATTAATAAAATTTAACTCTGTTTTTTCAATATTTTTATCATTAGAATACGCGAATTTAAAATTTTCATTTATAAATTCTTGTTCATAAATTAAGTACTCATTATCTGATGTTTTAATAATTGTTGTACTTTGATTTGCAGCTAATACTGGAATTTGTAATAATAACATAATTGCTATTACTAAAATAGCTAGTATAGCCTTTTTACTTAATAGCCTTTTCATATTAGACCCCCTATCTTAAAATTTTACGTCATAATTATATAACAAAAAAAGGCATTTGTAAATATATTTTGCCTTTTTCGTGAACTATGTGTGAAATTTTCTTTTGATTGCCTCTTTTAAATCCTTTGTAGATAGTAGAATTGTAATCAATAAATTTAAAATAGAGATACATGTCGCAATAATTCCCATTATTGGTTCTTTTACTATTTTTTCTCCGATTAGTATTGCTGGCAGTATGCTAATAATTAGTATAAATAATTGGTAAATAGCATATCTTAAATATTTTTTATGGCTGACTATTGTAAGAATTAGCATAGCTAAATTTGCAATTATTAAAATTATTGGAATTGATAAGCTTAGTGACCAACCTCTAAACCCTAATTTATAATCTATAAAAACTGTTAAAAGTGATATTGCTATAGTTTGTAATACTACATGACCTGCAATATTAATATTTCTATTAATTGAATATATAGTTATAATCCAAATATAAATTATCCCACTGTTAGCAAGTGCTGCCCAAGGAATATTAGGAGTAGTTATTTTATTTATAATTGTTAATAAAATTGCAATTACAATAGATATAGCAAGCATTATTTTTGTAATAATTTCACCTTTACTTGCATTAATTTTTTTAGGATATATCATCTAAAACACCATTACTTTCTATTTTTACTTTTATTCCTCTTGATTTTAAAAAGTTATAAAAGGTCCTTTCAATATTATTGTCATTTAAAATAGAGGTAAATGTAAAACTCATTTTATTTTCAAAAGTACATCCTGAGCATTTTATTTTTTCTACTGGCTCAGGAGCAATTAACATTAAAAATTCTTCAATATATTCTTTATATTTTCCTATTATACCAATTCTTCCAATGTTTGAAAATGTTATAGTTGTATATTTTCTAATTTCTAGATAACTTAATCTTACTAATATTTTCTTAAGTTCTAGTGGTATGAATTTAATAAATAGATTTGTTCCAAGTTTTACATTTTTAGACATTGTTTTTATTATTTCTTCTTCAGTTAATTTTGCTTTAAAATCATTTTTTACAAATTCAACAATTGTATCAAATAGATAATTTTCTTGTTCATTTTCTATTTTCTCTTCGTCATTTCTTAGATTATTACTTTTAGACTTTTCCATCAATCTTTTTATATTTGCTTCTAAAGTTATATATGAAAAAAAGTTAGACATTGTTTTTGATGGAAAATATCTCTTTAAGTTTACTGGTATACAAACTTTAATAGGCTTTTTTGAATTTGCTTTTTTATAATTTGCTTCATAAATTGAATATATCAAAACTGCTGTTAAATACTGAGTTACTGTTGAACCATATTTTTCACACTCAATTTTTAAATCATTAATATCTATAATTTCATGTATAGCAGATATAGCTCCAAGTCTAATTTTTTTGCCTTTTAATATATATGCCTTTTTTGAAGATGAATTTCCTTTTGAATTTTTAATATAGTTTTTTAAATAACTATCTTCACTGCTAAAATCTATCTTACGTGTTAATCTTTCATTTGCATTAAATACAGTAGGATGTAATAATTCTAAATATGTATATATTATTTCTCTAAAAAATACTACTCCACTTCCTCCATCTGTAAGTGCATGAAATATATCTATATTTATTTTTTTATCAAAATATGTTACCTTAAATAAATAATCATTGTTTTTCGATGGATCTATGTATTTGCAAGGATAGTCTTTTTCTTCTTCAATTATCGGCTTTTTATTATTTTCTTCTAAGTAGTACCAAAAAAATCCATACTTCATTCTTACTTTAAATAAATCGTATTTTTCTAGAGCAATTTCTACTGCTTTTTCTAATATTTTTGGATTTATTTTTTCTTTTAAAACTGCTGAAATTCTAAATACTGTGCTATATTTTTTTCCAGCAGATAATGGAAAAATTTTAGCTGAATTATCTAATCTTCTCCATTTTAAATCTTCTTTATTACTCATTTATCTTTTCCTTTCAATATTTTTAAGATAAATTAATAAAACTTATTTATTAATAATTTAATTATTTTTTTAAAGTTTCGATTAAATCATTAAATCCTTGTCTTACTAAATCTTTTTCATCATTTTTTACAATCCAAATATGTGAAGCACCTTCATATTCTCTTATATTGATTGTAAGTCCTTGAGATATTGCTTTTTCTTCTAACACATGTACATCTGGGTTTAATATGTCATTAGTTCCTGTAAAAATTGTAATATTATTTAATTTAGATAAATCTCCATCAATAGGATTTACTAAATAACTATTAATTCCATCTTTTCCAGCATATGCTATACCTGCCAACTTTAAAGTTTCTTTATTTAAATCTTTATCTAATTTTTGAACTTCATCTATTTTACTATTTTCTAGTCTCACATCCAACCAAGGTGAGATTAAAATTGTCTTTTTTGGTAATTTGTAATTTATGTTTTCTTTATTATTTTCTTTGTTTTCCTTGTTCTGATTTTCTTCAGCATCATTTACTATTTTTTCTTCTAAAGCTAATGCTAATCCTCCACCTGCTGAATCTCCCATAACAATAAAGTTATTTGTATCTAATTTTGATACTATATCGTTATATAAAGGTTCGACCATATTAAATACATCTTTATAGTCATGCTTAGGTGATAGAGGATAATCTGGAAGTATTACAGTTGCTCCTGTATTATTTATAACTTTTTCTAAGAAGTTCCAATGCTCATTAGTTATTTCTGCCATATATGATCCACCATGAAAATATAAAATTACTAAATCTGTTTTTTCTACATTTTTTGGTGTAAGTATAAATAAATTTCTGTTCATATATTCTCTTTTTTCTATATTACAAGTGTATGTGCTTTTCTCTGGAAGTATATTTGTTTCAATTTCTGCTAACATAAAATATGCAACTGTAGCTACAATAATTAATATTATTAAAACAATTAATATAACTGTAATTTTTAATATTTTTTCTTTCATGCTTATTTCCTTTTCTAATGTAAGTTCTATTTTTTAATTTAAAATATAAAATTTTATAATTTATCACTTTAAATATGTTAGCATAAAGTAATTAAAAAAGCAACAAATTAATAAAGTCTTAATATGTTGCTTTTATTATTATTTAATTCATTTTTCATTCTAATTGCTTCTTGCCTTGTTGCTTTTTCAAATTCCTCTTCCTTAATTTTTTCTTTCCATAAATCTGATTTATATGCAAACATTAATTTTCTGCAATCTTCTAAAAATGGTTTTATACTATCTATTCCCATATATGGATTTAATGTTACAAAATCTACATCATATATTTTTTCTTCTCTATTTCCTATTTTTGTTCTTCCTAAAAAAGCATTAGAATATGCTTTTGCTGTTGTTCCAATTAGTTTTCTTTATTTTATCAATTAACATATCTATTGCATTTTTCATTTTTTTATTCCTCTATAAATCAATTTTTTCTTCACAATACTTACATCTATATACCTTCTTTTCTTTATCCGTAAGTTCAAATATTTGAGGTAATTCTTGTTCTACTGATGTTATACATCTTGGATTTTTACACTTAATTATATTTACTAGTTTTTTTGGTAACTCTGGATGATATTTTTTAACTATTTTTCCATTAACAATTTTATTTATTGTAATATTTGAATCTAAATATCCTAATATATCTAAATTTATATCTAATTTTTCATTTATTTTAATTATATCTTTTTTACCTGTTTTAGAGCTTCTTGCATTTTTTATTATTGCAACTGATACATCTAGCTTTCCTAAATCTAAATAATTGTATATTTCAAAACTTTTTCCTGGTTTAATATGATCTATAACATATCCATTTTCTATACTATCTATATTCATTATTTCACCTCCAACAAATTAAGTATTAATGCCATTCTAATATATTTTCCATATTTAGCTTGTTTAAAATAACAAGCTCTTTTATCTTCATCTACTTCTGTTGAAATCTCATTTACTCTAGGAAGTGGGTGCATAATGCATAAATCCTCTTTAGCTTTTTTTAATCTCTCTTTATTTAATATATAGTAATCTTTTAACCTTATATAATCATCTTCATTAAAAAATCTTTCTCTTTGTACTCTAGTCATATATAAAATGTCTAGGTAAGGCATTTTTTCTTCTAGATTATCTGTTTCAAAATATTCTATATGATTTTTTTCTAATATTTCTTTTTTTATATAATCTGGTATTTTTAATTCTTTTGGTGAAATTAAAACGAATTTAATATTTTTATATCTTGACATTGCTGTTATTAAAGAATGAACTGTTCTTCCGAATTTTAAATCTCCGCAGATACCTATTGTTAAATTAGATAATCTGCCTTTTTCACATTGAATTGTTAATAAATCTGTTAAAGTTTGTGTTGGATGATTATGTCCTCCATCACCTGCATTTATGACTGGAACTTCTGATTTCATAGCTGCAACTAATGCTGCTCCTTCTTTTGGATGTCTAATAGCAATAATATCTGCATAACATCCAACTACTCTTACAGTATCTGCTATACTTTCGCCTTTTGCTGCTGAGCTAGAATTTGCTGAAGAAAAGCCTAATACATTACCACCTAATTCAATCATTGCTGCTTCAAAGCTTAATCTTGTTCTTGTACTTGGTTCATAAAATAAAGTAGCTAATTTTTTTCCTTGACATTTTTTAGAATACTTTTCTTCGTTTTGCATAATATCTTTTGCTAAATCAATTAAAGTTTGAATTTCTTCTATCGTCAAATCTTTAATATCAATTAAGTGTTTCATACATTACCTCCTTAACTGCATTAAATATATATAAAGAGATTAAAAAAGTCAATACATAATTTATTGACTAATTATATTTTTTATAATAATATTAAGGAAATAATTTAAAGGAGGATTTTTTATGCTTGATATTATGTCTTATTTATTTAAAACAAA
>CAWVEX010000020.1:0-15178 GCA_963928415.1 Bacillota bacterium
CTAGCATTTTAAAAGTAGCTCATCATGGTTCAAAATCTTCAAGTATTAAAAGTTTTTTAGAAGCGGTAAATCCTAAAATAGCATTAATTGGGGTAGGAGAAGATAATAACTTTGGACATCCTAATAATGGAGTTATAGAAAGATTAGAAAATATAGGCTGCAAAATATATAGAACTGATGAATATGGAGAAATAACAATTAAATTTAAAAATAGAATAACAATACATACAATTATAAGAAAATAAATAGATTAAAGATTAAAAATTAAAAATAATTTATTAAAAATATAAAAACAAGAATAAATCAATAAAAATTGGAAAAAATATACTCATAAATTAAAGCTAATTAAGGTTTTAATAAAGCTTTATTATCTTGAGAAGTGGAGATATGAGTATATGAAAAAATCTACAATTATTATTTTAGTATGTATAGCTATAGTTTTAGGTATGGTTGGAGGTATAGCATATGCAATAATAGATAGGAGCAATTTGCAAGAAGCACAAATAAACGAAATAAGAAAATTTAATGAATTAGTAGAATCAAATATAATAAAAGAAAATAAAATAAATGATGATATTGTTGCAACAAGTAATTCAGAAGTTAAATTGTCACCAAATGCATATATAATCTTTGAAAAGCATTATATAGATTGTGGACATACTATAATTGAAAAACACCAAATAAGTGATAATGAAGTAAATAAAGATGAGGAATATTTTAAAAATGCTTATAGTGATTGGAAAATAGAAAAATTTTCCTCAGACGAAGTAAAGCTTTATAAAGAATTTCAAGGAACTTGTAATGAACATTATATAATAACTGTAGATGATGAAAATATTGTAATATATACAGTTGATGATGATGGAAATAGAACTTTAGTGGAAAAAACTGATATACCTGTAGCATATCTAACTCAAGAAGATATAGAATTATTAAAAAAAGGAATAAGCGCATATGGTCAAAATGAATTAGCTAAAAAGTTAGAAGATTTTGAATAAATAAGTAAAAAATATGAACAATAATTTTATTATTGCTCATATTTTTATATTATAAATTTTATTACTTTCAAATTATTTTTTCTTTTCAGGTACTGTTTGTGATTGCTTTTTTAATTCTTCCTTATTTGGTAAATATCCTCTTCCGTAAAAATACATAAAATATTTAATAAGAGAAAATAGGGCAAATATCACAGCTAAAGCATAAATATAAATATCAAATCTATATAATTCAAATATTTTAATAATACATGAGCTAACTACTGCAAGGTAAATCAATACAGTTGTAATTTTGCCATACCATTTACTAGATACTACTAAACTTTTTCCATAAAGAAAAGATGCACCAGCAATCATAACTGTTTCTTTTAATACTAAAACAACAACAATCCACCAAGGAATGACATTTTTTATAGCTAAAGTTAAAAGAACAGAAAGTTGAGTTAATTTGTCTGCTAATGGGTCCATAAGTTTACCAAAATCTGATATTGCATTATACTTTCTTGCAATTTTTCCATCTAATACATCAGTAAGAGAAGATAAAGTAAAAAGTATAAGCGCTAGTAAATAATTATCATATACTAATGCTAGTACAATTGATGGTATAAATATAAATCTAATAATTGTTAAAATGTTTGGTATGTGTTTTATCATATTTCTGTCCTTTCTAATAAAATTAATCCTTTACAGTAAAATCAAGTGTATCATTTTTTAAATCAACATATACTTTTTGACCATTCTTTAGTTCACCCTTTAATATCATATCTGAAAGTTCATCTTCAATATATCTTTGTACAGCTCTTCTTAAAGGTCTTGCACCATATTTTATATCAGTTCCTTTTTGTAATAAATAATTTTTAGCTTCATCTGATACATACATTTTAATATTTCTATCATTTAGAACATTTTGAGTATCTGCAAGCATTAAATTAACAATTTGCGTTAATTCGCTATTGGTTAAAGAATCAAATACAACTATTTCATCTACTCTATTTAGAAATTCAGGTCTAAATGTTTCTTTTAGACTATCTAATACTTTATTCTTAGCATAAGTACTTGTGCCAAAACCGATTGAATTCATATTTTGATTTGAACCTGCATTAGATGTCATAATTATTATTGTGTTCTCAAAACTTACAGTATTTCCTTGTGCATCTGTTAGTCTACCATCATCTAATACTTGTAATAATATATTAAATACATCACTATGAGCTTTTTCAATTTCATCTAGTAATACTATAGAATATGGATGTCTTTTAACTTTTTCGGTTAATTGACCTGCATCATCATATCCAACATATCCTGGAGGAGCACCTATAAGTTTTGCAGTTGAGTTACTTTCCATATATTCAGACATATCTATTCTAATAATATTATCTTCACTTCCGAAAACTTCTGAAGCTAAAGCTTTAGCAAGTTCAGTTTTACCAACTCCAGTAGGACCAACAAATATAAATGAAGGTGGTCTTTTAGTACTCTTTAGCCCTGCTCTATTTCTTCTAATAGCACGTGCAACTGCTGCTACTGCTTCATTTTGACCAATAACTCTTTTATGAAGATTTTCTTCTAAAGATAAAAGCTTATGAGTTTCTTCTTCTGTAATCTTTTGAACAGGTATTTTAGTCCAATTTTCTATTACTCTAGCAATATCTCCAACTGTCAATACAACTGGTTTCATTCTTTTATTAATAGCATCAATTTGCTCTGTTAAAGAACATTCTTGAGTCTTAAGCTCTGCAGCTTTTTTATAATCTTCGGTAGAATCTGCTTCAGCAGCAGCTTCTTTTTGAGCTTGCACCTCAGATAATTTATTTTTTAATATTTCTAAATCATATAAATCTTTGTTATTTAAATTAATTCTAGAACATGCTTCATCTAATACATCTATTGCTTTATCTGGTAAAAATCTATCATGAATGTATTTTTCAGACATAATTACAGTTTGACGTATTACATCATCTGGTATTTGAACTTTATGATAATCTTCATAATATTTTTTTATACCTTTTAATATATCTATACTATCTGAAACAGTTGGTTCTTCAACCATAACAGGCTGAAATCTTCTCTCTAGAGCAGTATCTTTTTCAATATATTTTCTATACTCATTTAAAGTAGTTGTACCAATAAGCTGTATAGTTCCATCTGCTAAAGATGGTTTTAAGATATTTGCAGCATTCATAGAATGATCTGCATCACCTGCACCAATTATATTATGAATTTCATCAATTACTAGTATAATATTTCCAGCTGATTTACATTCTTCAATAATAGATTTCATTCTTGATTCAAATTGACCTCTAAATTGAGTACCAGCAACTATTGCAGTCATATCTAATAAAAAGACTTCTTTATTTAAAAGTTTAGCTGGAACATTTCCTTCAGCTATTCTTATAGCTAAACCTTGAGCAATAGCTGTTTTACCAACACCAGGTTCACCAATTAAACAAGGGTTATTTTTAGTCCTTCTATTTAATATTTGAATTACTCTTGCAATTTCTTTTTCTCTACCAATCACATTATCTAATTCATTGTTTCTAGCTTTATTAGTTAAATTAGTTCCATATGTATAAAGTGTTTTTAGTTTTTTGTTAGATTTTTTATCTTCTTTTACAGCTTGGCGAGTTTGAGAACTATTATTATTATTTCCATTATTACCTCCAAACATACCAGAAAAAATTGAACCTAGGGGAATAGCAAAACCTTTAGGACCATCTTCTGATGAATCTGAATTTTCATTCATTTCTTCAGCTATTTTGTTTAAATCATCTTCAGAAATACCTTGAAGAGAAAGATTACCTGATAAATCTTTAAACATTGAGTTTAATTGTTCTGTCATATTATTTAAATCTTTTTCTGAAAGATTAGATGTATTTGAAAATGCATTTAAAGGATTAATGCCTCTCTTTTTAGCACATTCATAACAATATCCTTCTGTTTTCATTTTGCCGTCTTTATCTTGTTTATTAACAAATATAACGGCTGTATTTTTTTTACAATCTGAACATAACATATTTGTTTCTCCAATCTATTTATATGTAAGGACTTTTTGAAAAAATGCTTACATTTAAAATTCATTTTATAATATAAATATACTTATTATATAATACATTAAAAAGCTAAAATAGTCAAATTTTTTGACAGTTAATCGTGTGAATTTTTTGTGTGCAAAAATATAAAAAAATAAAAATTTATTGTTAAATAGAATTTAAATTCTATTTACTAAAAAAATATAAAATGGTATAATATTTTTATGAAAGGATAGAATTATGGTGAATACAAAAACAATTAGATATTTAATTTATACAGTTATTATTATATTTTGTTTAGTTGCAATAGGCTTAGGGGTATATGCACAATTTTTTCAAGATAAGCCTGTTAAAGATGCTTATGGAAATGATATTGAAGCAGGAGGAAATATAATTACACATCAAGACATTAACCAATCTTTTACAGATTTGTTCACAAACGAGTTTTATTCTAATTATGATGATAGTAATATAAAAAAGGCAGATTCTTCAAAAGAATTAGTTTATACATATTATTCAAATAGTCAAACAGTTGAAGGCAAATATAATATGAACATAAATATTCCTGTTATAAATATACAAAGTGATGTAGTAAACGGATTTAATAGCTTAACTCAAAGTATATTTATTGACAAAATTAATTCAGTAATGGCAGGAACTACAGTTTATACAATATATAATTTGGACTATACTGCATATATTAATAATAATTTATTATCTGTTGCTATAAAAGCTACAATAAAAGAAGGAGATAATCCTCAAAGAGTAATTGTACAAACATATAATTATGATTTGCAAACAGATAAAGCAGTTACTGTTAAAGAAATTTTAGAAGATAGAGATATAGACGAAACTGTTGTAGAAAATAGAATAAAAGCAGTTGTACAAAATGCAAGCAATGATGCAAATAAAATGGCTGAATCAGGATATACAGTTTATCAAAGAGATGTAGATGATGAAATGTATAAAATTGATAATATTAAGAATTTTATTGAGGGACCAAATGGTGAATTGTACATAATATTTGCTTATGGAAACAATAATTACACTTCTGAAATGGATATAATACAGATATAAAAATAAGCGAAAAAACGCTACAAATAGCTTTTTTTGCATAAATTGGTTGAATTTGCTTAGAATATATGGTATAATTATACTTGTCGTCGCAATAAAAAAGGAGAGTGAACGTATATTTTAAGTAAAAGAATAGCATATTATATGAAACGAACGATGAAGCTCTTTAAGATAATAGCTATTGCTTTAGCAATAATAATTGCAATAATATTAATAAAATTTAGACCAGCATATAGTGTTAGTCTAAATGGAGAAAATTTAGGATACGTAGGGGACGAAGAAGATTTTTTAAATGAAGTAAATGAAAATATATTAACACCTAGTGAATCAAATATTGCGTTTGTAAAATTAGATAATTTAGAATTTTCATTTAATTTAGTAAGTAGAAATGAAATAAATGAACAAGAAGTTATGCTTGCTATTTCACAAAAAGCTGAAAATGTTTATAGAGTTTATGAAATAGCTGACTTAAATGATGAAGAAACTAAGATATATGTTAATACTATGGAAGAAGCAGAACAAATAGTTTCTACATTAAAAGAAGAGTATAGCGAAATAGAACCTGATTTAGTAATAAATCAAATATATTTAGACAATTTCGACGAGGTAAATGAAGAAAACATTAAGTTGGCGAAAGAGAAGCTTACTAACAATTTACAAGAAGAACTAGAAGAAAAGGAAGAAATAGATAGTAAAACTCTAAATGGAATATACTTAGCAGTAGTTCCTGTTACTGGTAGAATAAGCTCAAGATTTGGTGCAAATGAAAGTATAAGAGATCATACTCATAAAGGACTAGATATTGCAGCAGTAAGAGGAACACCGATTTTGGCTACTGCAGCTGGAACAGTAACATATGCAGGATGGAGTGGAGGCTATGGATATTTAGTAAAAATAGACCATGGTAATGGTGTAGAAACATATTATGGACATTGTAGCAAATTATATGTATCTACAGGAGATGCTGTTGAAGCAGGTCAAGAAATTGCAGCTGTTGGTTCAACAGGTAATTCAACTGGTAACCATTTACACTTTGAAATAAGATTAAATGGAAATCAAGTAAATCCACAAACTTATGTATATCAATAAAATTAAAAGATGGTACTTTTTAAAAGTACCATCTTTTTGAAAATAAAAGGGGATGTTTTTTTATTTCAATCAGTAATCGGAGTAAGTTAATTACTGATTATGCATATATTATAATTTCTAATTTTGTCCTTTTTGTGAAATTGATGTGATATATATTTGAAAATCTTACTAAGGTTGTTCTGCTAATGTTAATTCTACAGTTTCTTCTTTGCCGTTTCTATAAATCTTTAAAGTCATTTTATCTCCAATTTGATGATTATTTTTAATTTCATTTAAATCATCCATACTTTCAACTGTTTGACCATCAGCTTCTATAATTATATCACCGACTTTTATTCCAGCCTTTTCGGCAGGTGAATAATCATCTACATCTCTTACATAAGCACCAACTTTTAAATCAAATGTTGGATTAGCCTTTATTATGTCTTCAGTTATATCACTTCCAGTAATTCCTATATATGGCCTTTTTACTTTGTTATATTGGATTAAATCTGAATATATGTCTTTAGTATCATTAATAGGAATTGCAAATCCTAAACCTTCAACACCTTCTCCAGAAGCTTTTAATGTATTAATACCTATAACTTGACCTTTGCTATTAACTAAAGCACCACCACTATTTCCTTCATTAATAGCAGCATCTGTTTGTAAAACATTATATGTTTTACCATCAGAATCAGTTATTTCTCTATTTAAAGCACTAATTGATCCTTGGCAAACTGTACTTCTCATTCCTAAAGGATTACCAATAGACATACACCATTCACCAACTTGAACAGTATCTGAATCACCTAATTCTGCTGCAGTTAAACCAGTTTTATCTATTTTTATTACTGCTAAATCAGTTTGAGCATCAGTACCAATTATTTTAGCTTCATAAGGTGTTTCATCATTGTATAAATATACAGTTATTTTACTTGCATCTCCAACTTCATAATAAGAACTTGAGCTTGAAGAATCTATTACATGGTTATTAGTTAATATATATCCATCATCACTAATAATTACACCAGATCCCTCAGCAGTAGCAGTTGTTGGATTACGAGAAAATATAGAACTTACTGAATATTCAACATTAATACCAACTATAGAAGGTAAGACTTTTTGAGCTACATATACTCCAGTATCTGATATACTAGAAAGAGATACTAAATTTAAGTTAACATTATTATAATCAATATTAGAGTTATTATCTTTTAAATTAGAATTACCACTACCTATAATTTCACTTTTTATTTGAGGCACACTAAAGCATACTCCCATAACAAGTGTAGCCCCTATAATTCCACTAACAAAAGGTAATACTACAGTTTTACCAAAACCTGAACCAGAATTTGGTTTCTTTTCCTTTTGAGGTTTCATATTTTTTTGAGGCTTTGCTGTTTTAAAACCATTTGAAGAATTTGTTTCTGTTGCATTTGTATTAATAAAATTATTATTTTGATTTTCCATTTTAATGCTTCCTTTGATTTAATATTTAGTTTTTTAAAAGGAACCTATAAACCTTAATTTACATATATGATACAACTAAATTGTGAAAAAATTGTGAAAAAGATGTTACATTTTATTAACTTTTTTACAATTCTATGATATACTAACAAAGACTTATTTGTCAAAAGATTAAAAAAGAAAATTAAAAAATATTTATTTATTATATAAAAATGCAATTTGGATTAAAGGAGACTAACTATGAATAAAGAAAAAGGAATGGGAATTATAGCAATTATAATATCTGTAGTTGTTATTGTTCTTATAGTAATATTTGCATATAATTTTATTATTAATAGAGCAGATGAACAAAAATTAGAAGATATTAGAGCAAATATGCTATTAATTCAAGGAAAATGTAAAATAATACAAGAAACATCTAAAGTAAATAATAATCAAGATGGATTAAAAGGTAGAAAACTTTCAGATATAAAAGATGATGGAATAATTAATGATTTTTTAAACAAAAATATTATAGATAATACAAAATTAGATAAGTATTATGCATTAAGTAATGATGATTTAGCCTCAATGGAGCTAGATATACAAAATGAAGAAAATTCATATTATATAGTAAACTATGAAGATAATACCGTATATATAACAAAAGGATATACATTAGAAAATAGTGATGAAGTTTTGTATAAACTGGACTAAATAAAAGTATATAAAAAATATAGAAATATTAAGGAAAAGTAATATATGAAAGAAAAAGAAGAAGAAAGATTAAATAATTTAAAAAAGTATGAAGAAAATCTATATAATGAAGGATTAAAATATATTTGTGGAATAGATGAAGCAGGTAGGGGACCTCTTGCTGGACCAGTAGTAGTAGGGGCAGTTGTAATGCCTAGAGATTCAAAATTAGAATTTATGAACGATTCTAAAAAAGTAACTCAAAAAAGAAGAGAACTTTTATATGATGAAATCAAAGATACTGCACTAGCTTATGGAATAGGAATAGTACCTCAGGATGTTATAGATGATATTAATATTTTAAATGCAACTAAAAAAGGATTACATGAAGCACTTGGTCAAGTAATAGAAATGCTAAAGGCAAAACCAGATATTGTAATAGTTGATGCATTAAGAGAAATAGATACATTTGGAATAACATATGAATCAATAATAAAAGGAGATGCAACTTGTTATTCAATATCTGCAGCTTCAATTCTAGCAAAAGTAACCAGGGATAGAATAATGGAAGAGTGGGATAAAATCTACCCAGAGTACGGCTTTAGTGCTCATAAAGGGTATGGAACAGCTAAGCATATAGAAGCAATAAAAAAATATGGACCATGTCCTTTACATAGAAAAAGCTTTATAAAACATTTTATTTAGATATTACGTTTGGGACGGACTTAATTGAAAAATATTTTACAAAAAGGTCCGTCCCAAAAGTAATAAAAGGAGTTTATATGAATATTTTAGATATTATTGCAAATAAAAGAGATAAAAAAGAATTAACAAAAGAAGAAATTGAATATTTTGTTAAAGGATATACTGAAGGAAGTATTACAGATTATCAAGCAGCTGCATTAGTTATGGCTATTTATATAAATGGTATGAACGAAAGAGAAATAACAGATTTAACTATATATATGGCAAATTCAGGAGATATATTGGATTTATCTAGCTTAGGTGAAGTAGTAGATAAACATAGCACTGGTGGAGTTGGAGATAAGATTACTTTAATTTTAATGCCTATTATTGCTTCTCTAGGAATCCCTGTTGCTAAGATGTCAGGAAGAGGCTTAGGGTTTACAGGCGGTACAGTAGATAAACTTGAATCTATTCCAGGATATAACACAAATGTACCGGTAGATAAGTTCATAGAAAATGTTAAGAAGGTTGGAATTAGTTTAATAGGACAAACCTTGAACTTAGCACCTGCAGATAAAAAGCTATATAGCCTAAGAGATACAATAAGTTGTACAGAAAGCATCCCTCTTATAGCTTCAAGTATAATGAGTAAAAAAATTGCCTCAGGAGCTAATAAAATAGTAATTGATGTTACTTGCGGAAGCGGAGCTTTTATGAAAAATATTGAAAGTGCAAAAGAGCTAGCAAGAGTAATGACAAAAATAGGAGAGCTTGCTAATAAAGAAACTAAGTGTATTATTACAGATATGAATCAGCCAGTAGGTCACAGTGTAGGAAATATATTAGAAGTTATTGAAGCTATAGATATACTTAAAGGAAAATATTTACCAGAAGATATAAAAGATATAATAACTAAGCTTGGAAGTAATATGCTTATACTTGCTAATAAAGCTAGTAGTATTGAGGAAGCTAAAGATATGATTTTAGAAAATTTGAATAATAAAAAAGGATATCATAAATTTATAGAACTTGTACAAAATCAAGGAGGAGATATATCATATATAGAAAATACAGATAAATTTTCTAAAGCAAAATATATAGTCCCAATTATATCAGATATGGATGGAACAATAGAAAAATTAGATGCTCTTACAGTTGGTAAATTATCTGTATACCTTGGAGCTGGACGAATGAAAAAAGAGGACAATATCAAAAAAGAAGTTGGATTTGTATTTAACAAAAAAGTTGGAGATAAAGTAAAAAAAGGAGACATACTTGCTTATATACATTCAAATGATGAAAAAAAGGTACAAGAAATATTAAAGTCAGGACTTTATGAAATACAATAAATAAAAATATATAAAAAACGATTAAGCTTAAAAAACTTAATCGCTTTTTTAATAATATAAAAGAAAAAATATTTAAAGTAAATATTTAAACTAAATAGTATTTTATAGAATATATAATAATAAATTTAATTATAAAAAATAATGACTATATCGCATAACAGTTGATATTATTCAAAATTAAAATCATTCTCAAAAATATCATAAAAGTTTATATTTATATTAAAGGAAGGGAATATGATGGATATGAACAATATCAGTATGCACAAAAGAAAATTAGATAATGATAATCTAGACAGCCAAAAGAATATTAGATCTGATAATATGCATATAGGTAAAAGTTTTCAAGATTATAGATTAAAAAATAATTTAACACAAAATAATGTTGCAGAGATTACTGGACTTGAACCAAGACATATTAGTCAAATTGAAAGAGGTTTAACAAAAGGAAGTATAGATACTTTAATAAAATTATGCAATGCATATACAATAACTCCAGATGTTATTTTATTTGATATATTAAGTGAAGATACCAAGAATAAAGTACATATGTATGATGAAAAGTTTAAAAAATTAAGTAAAAGGGATAAAGAAACAATACTTCATTTAATGGATTATTTTTTATCTAAATAATATTTATTGAAAAAATTGGTACTTAAGAAAAATCATATATAATTAAATAATAAATAATATAAGGCTAGGCTCTTATTTGTCTAGCCTTGATTTGCTAAATAATGTTTTTTATATCATTTAAATCTTTTTTAGATTTTCTCCATATTTTACACCTAAAGAATAACTCAAAGTAAAATAATATTCTTCAGTATTATAAAACAAATTTACTATTTCATTAAATAAATCTTTTTGCTTTATGGATAAAGTTTTATCCAATTCTTCAATGGCATCACTTAACCTAGTATATTTAGAATTAAAATCTTGATTTTGCCTTAATAAAGGTATTTTTTCTTCAACTAGTTTATTAATAAATTTTTTAGAATCATCATTAAAAATTTCCATAATAAATTTTACATATTTCACTAATGGATATATGTTTCTCCTTTCATAAAATAATAAAAAATAAATAGTAAATAATCTTAGACGATATTTCACTAATAGTATACACCAAAAAAATAAATTTATGTATAAAAATTAAAAAAATAATAAAAAAATAATAAAAGAATAATAAATTATATATTGACTTATACTGGGTGGGGGTATATAATAAATTTGCCGGAGGTGATAAAAATAGAAGAGAAAAAATATACTCATAGAACAGATGAGGAAAAAAGCTATTTGATAAAAAGACTTAATATAATAGAAGGGCAAATAAAAGGCATAAAGCAAATGATAGATTCAGACAGATATTGTGATGATGTATTAACTCAACTTTTAGCAGTAAATAAATCTATTGAAAGCTTAGAAAATAATATATTAGAATCCCATTTAAAAAAATGTATAAAAAGGCAAATAGAAGAAGGCAAAATAGAAGTTGCAGATGAAATAATGGGACTATTTAAAAAGTTTAGATAATATAAAAATTACAATGAATAAAATTATAAATGGAAAAGTGAAAAGTAAAAAGTAAAATAATAAAAAAATAAAAAATTAAAAAATAAAAAATAAATTTTAATAATATTTTAGGAGGTATGTTATGAAAAAAATTATATTAGGAATTGAAGGAATGCATTGTGAAGGATGCAGCAGCAGATTAACAAAAGTATTACAAGCTTTAGATGGAGTAAGTTTTGCAAAGGTTAGTTTAGAAAATAAAAATGCGGAAATAGAATATGATGAAAATGAAATAGAGTTAGATGATATAAAACAAGCAATTTCAGATGCAGGATTTGAAGCAAAAGAATAATATTGAAAGGAGATACCTCATTATATAATGAGGCTTAATTTATTATGAAAAAAGTTTTACTAAAAATAGGCGGAATGACTTGCAGTGCGTGTTCAAGTGGTTTAGAAAAGTTTTTGAATAGACAAGATGGGATTGAAAGTGCATCAGTAAACTTAGTAATGAATAATGCAAATATTCAATATGATGAAAATGCGCTATCTATAGAACAAATAGAAAAGTTTGTACAAAAAGCAGGTTTTGAAAGCTTAGGAATAGATAATTTTGAAAAAGAAGAAAAAAAGCAAAACAATCAAAAATATAAATTAATAGCTTTAGGAATTCTAGCAGTTATAACTCTATATATTTCAATGGGACATATGATAGGTATGCCACCAATTCCTTATTTAGATATGCATCATAATCCAATAAATTTTGCAATATCTCTTCTTGTTTTATCAATAATATCTTGCATTTTTGGATTAGATATTTTAAAAAATGGATATAAGAATTTAGTGCATAAATCACCTAATATGGATACTTTAGTTGGATTAGGAGTATTAAGTAGCATAATCTATAGTTTATATGGAACTTTTATGATTTTAAAAGGAAATACGAGCTATGTAAATAATTTATATTATGAATCTGCAGTTATAATTATATTTTTTATAAAAATAGGAAAATACATCGAAAATAGAAATAAAGATAAAACAAAAGAAGCTATTAGTCAGCTTATGATGATAACACCAAAACATGCTACAGTACTTAGGGATGGAAAACAGCAGCAAGTTACTATTGATGAAATAGTAAAAGGAGATATAGTAGTTTGCAAGCCTGGAGAAAAAATAGCAGTTGATGGTGAAATTATAGATGGAACTACACATATTGATGAATCCTTTATAACAGGTGAAAGCATACCAGTAAAAAAAGAAAAAGGAAAGAAAGTTATAGCAGGAAGCATCAATTATGAAGGAAATATAGAATATAGAGCTGAAAAGATAGGTAAAGAATCAACCGTATCTGAAATAGTAAAATTAGTAGTAGAAGCTACTTCTACAAAAGCTCCTATTGCAAAAATAGCAGATAAAATTAGTAGTATTTTTGTGCCAGTTATAATCATAATTGCCATACTATCAGGAATAGTTTGGCTTGCAATTAGCAAAGATATTAGCAAAGCAATTAATACATTTATATCAGTATTAGTTGTAGCATGTCCTTGTAGCTTAGGCTTAGCAACTCCACTTTCAATAGTAATTGCATCAGGAGAATCAAGTAAAAAAGGAATATTAATAAAAAATAGTGAAGCATTAGAAAATGCACATAAAGTAAAAACAATTTTATTTGATAAAACAGGAACTCTTACAAAAGGAAAACTTAGCATATCTAAAATATATAATTATTCAAAATTAAAAGAAAATGATATTATAAAAATAGTATCAAGTATAGAAACTAAATCTGAACATCCAATAGCAAAAGGAATAGTAAGAGATGCTAAAGAAAGAAAAATAACATTAGAAAAGGTAAAAGAATTTAAAAATCTTGCAGGATTGGGAGTTACTGCTATTTATAATGATAATAAATATATAATTGGTAATAAAAAACTAATGGATGAAAATGATATAAAGATAAGTAATGAAATTTTAAAAGACGAAGAAGAATTACAATTAGCCGGAAATAGCATTTTATTTGTAGCAAAAGAAAATAAAGTATTAGCACTTTTAGGTGTTAAAGATAATGTAAAAGAAAATGCCAAAGATGTAATTAATAAATTAAAAAAATTAGGTATGAAAATTATAATGCTTACAGGAGATAATGAAAAAACAGCTAAAGCTATTGCAAAATCTATAGGAATAGATAAAGTTATAGCTGGAGTAATGCCAAAAGATAAAGCTAAAACAGTTGAAAGCTTAAAAAATAATAATGAATTAGTTATGATGTGCGGAGATGGAATAAATGACAGTGTAAGCTTAGTAAAAGCAGATATTGGTGTATCTGTTGGAAGCGGAACTGATGTTGCAATGGATAGTAGCAATGTAGTATTAATGAATGATAATTTAGAAAAGATTGTAGATTTAATAGAAATAAGTAAAAAGACAATAAGAAATATAAAACAAAACTTATTTTGGGCATTCTTTTATAACTTATGTATGATTCCAATTGCAATCGGTCTTCTTTCTCCTCTAGGAATAGTAATTAATCCAATGATGGCATCTATTGCAATGACAATAAGCAGTGTTACTGTTACATTAAATAGCTTAAGATTAAAAAGAATAATTAGAATAATAAACTAGTTTAAAACACATAAAAAATCCACTAATATAGAAAATATATTAGTGGTTTTTTTATAAATTAAAAGCTATAAACTAATTTTGACATTACTAAATCCATCAGTACCAAGCATTTTTTTGTAAGTTGAAAATTCTTTACTTTGCATATATCTATTAATATTTTTTAATTCAACTCCTGAATTAAAAGATAAACTATCAAGTGATAAAGGTGTATCAGCATTATCTAAGTAATTTTTTAATGTATGTTTATCAACTTCATCTTTAGATTTACAACTTGGACAAACATCATCACTTGAAGCAAAAAAGCAACCACAACGTACACATTTATTAAATTTCATTTTTATTTCCTCCTATGTATGTCAAATTTCGACATTATTTTATCACATATTTATAAAAAAATAAAGATTGAAATAAAAAATATAAGCAAAAAAATATTATGAAAAAATATTGACAAAAAAGTATAGGAAATATAGAATAAAGAAGAAGTAAAAGATAACAAAGGAGAAATTAACATATGATAAACTCTGAAAGCCTTGCGGCTGTACACACACACACACACACACAGGTAATTTAATAAATAAAATAATAAGACATAGAAGAAAAGCTATGTATTTTAGGCGTATCTAAAAATATGCTTAAAGTGCATAGCTTTTTGTATGCAAAATAATAAAAACAAGGGAGGAGAATTAAAATGTTTAAAAAAGAGAAAAAC
>CAWVEX010000021.1:0-28236 GCA_963928415.1 Bacillota bacterium
AATTTTTTATTTTTTTATATTGATTTATTCTTTATTTATTGATATTATAAAATTTGTATGTGCGAAGGAGAAATGATGAAGTTAATAATTAGATATAAACTTATAAATATATATATTATTTTTACTATTGCATTTAGCTTATTTTTTTCATTTTATAATCCCCCTATAAGCTATGCAGATAGTAGTCCTACTATTAATTCAGAAGCTGCTATTTTAATGGATGCAAAGCAAGGAAAAGTTTTGTACGAAAAAAATTCTAATAAAGTTATGTACCCAGCCAGTACTACAAAAGTTATGACTGCAATTTTAACAGTAGAAAAATGTGATTTGAATGCAGATGTTACTGTAAGTTATTGGGCAGTTAATTCAGTACCATATTCTTACTCTTTAGGATATATAAAGCCTGGTGAAAAATATACAGTTGAAGAATTATTAAATATTACTTTAATTGCATCAGCTAACGATGCTGCTTTTGTTTTAGCAGAGTATATAGCAAATTTAGATAATACAAATTATACTTTTAGTACTGATTCATCAAATAAAGAAACTTTTGATAACAGCATTGCTAAGTTTGCAGATATGATGAATGAAAAAGCAAAACAAATTGGTTGCAAAAACACTCATTTTGTTAACCCTAATGGTATTCATAATGAAAATCATTATTCAACTGCTTATGATATGGCTTTAATAGGTAAATATGCATATAATAATGATATTATAAAATCTATAGTATCCAAAGTGTCATATAGCTTACCTAAAAATACAAATCATCCTTTATATAATACAACTAATGCTTTATTAAAAAATAGTAATAAATATTATTATGAATTTGCAAATGGATTTAAAACTGGATATACTGATGCTGCTGGATATTGCATTATTGCAACTGCTAGTAAAGATGGAATTGATTTAATTTGTGTTATTTTAAAGGGAGCATATTTAGCAGATGGAACTGCTAGTAGGGAATCTGATTGCATAAATTTATTTAATTATGGTTTTAGTAATTACAAATCTGTAAAATTAGTTAATGAAGGAGATATTATAAGAACTATTAGTGTATTAAATGGAACTGAAGACACTAAAAAATTAGATTTAAAATCTGCTACTTCTTTAAATTGTGTTGTATTTACTGATGAAGTAGTTGATGTTACTCCTGTTATCCAATATAATAATGTACTTGCTCCTATAGCTGAAGGGCAAGTAGTTGGCAGTATAACATATACTATAGATGGAATTGATTATAAAAGTGATTTAATTGCTACTCATGATGTTTATAGTTCTAATGTTATGAATATTATTTTAATATTATTTGTTGTTTTTGCTATACTACTAGTGCTAGTTACTTTTATTTCAATAAAGAAAAAATAATTTAGTTTTAATTTTATAAAATTTACATATAATAAAATAAAAAAGAGGCACAAATCAATTATTAATTTTGATTAGTGCCCCTATTTTTATTTTTTATATATTTCTAATAATCACTACCTAAAATAATAGTAAAGTCAACATTAGAATTATCTTCTCCTGTTTGTGCTTTTCCAGTTCCTAATAAAGCTATAATTGCATTTTCAGCTTGTGTAGAATTATTAGTTCTATTTATAATAATTGTTGAAGAAATTATATTTGAATTTCCTTCTTTTTTTACATTATATCCTTGTGCTTCTAATTGCTCTATTGCTTTATTTAGCTTAGTAGTGCTACCTGTAGCATTTAGAATTTCTATATTTATTTTTTTGTTATTTGATGTATTACTTGAAGTTACTTCATTTGAAGTTTCATTTAATACTTCATTTGATACTGTATCTCCTACTTTATCTTCATCACCTGAAGAAGATAAAAATAATTCATTTACTATTTCTTTAGTTTTACTTTCATTTACCAAATATACTGCTACACCATTACAATATTGAGCAACCCCAGGAACCATATCTGTTTTTATTGAATCTGCATTAATATTAAGTAATGCTGGTGCATATTCCATCATAGTATCCCAATCTATATTGGTTTCTACTTCCTTTTCTATTACATCTAATATATCATCTATTTTTGTAATATTTTCTATTTTAAGTGTTTGTTTTGCTACTGCCATTAAGAATTCTCTTTGTGTTCTCATTCTTCCTAGGTCATTATCCCCATATTCATATGAATATGATGTTCCATTATTATTATGTCTAAATCTTACAAGCCATTCTGCTTTTTCTCCATTTAGTAATTGGTAACCTGGTTCTAAGTGAATATATAAATTTTGAGAACTATCATCGTAGTCCATTTTAATTGGTACATCAAAATATACTCCACCTATTGCATTGACTAAATCTCTTAATGCTTTTGTATCTACTGTTATGTAATATTTTAAATTTAATCCTGTTATTTTATTTACTGCGTCTATTGTTTTTTGCGGACTTATTTGATATTTTGAATTTATTTTATCTGAAGCAGTAGCTGTATTTGGATTATCTCCTACGAAACTATCCCTTGGGACAGAGAGTAAAGCTGCTTCTCCAGTTTTTGGACTATATTTTGCAATCATTATTGTATCTGTCATTGCTTCACTTTTTCCAAGTAGAAGACAATAAAAGTCAGGTAAAGTTTTTATCTTTTCTGGATCTGTTCCAACTATTGTTGAAACAATTCCTGTAAGTCCTCCACCATTTTTATATACTTTATATGCAAATATACCTGCTAATATTATAATTATTAGTAGTAATATTAATACTATCTTTCCAAAAATTCTAAGACCTCTTCTCTTTGGTTTATTTTCTTTAGATTTTTTATTATAACTCATTAATTAAAATCACTCCTATAATAATCTTAAATGAGTATATCAAATTTTTAGTATAATATCAAGATTTTTTATTTAAAAACGTTTAAAAACATCTTAATATTTTATTAAGATGTTTTTTATAATTTTATTTAATTATACTTCAGGAGAAAAACTTAATTTTGCATACCATTCTTCTTTAAAATCTCTATCATAATCTATATCGCTAAATATTTCTGGCATTTCTTTTTGGAAATATTTTAGAAGTGGTATTAATAATTGTCTTATTGCTGGGTGTGCTCTATTTGATGTTCTTAATTCTAGTATATGTTTCCATTCCCTTATATCTGCTGTCATTGTAACTTCTGCTGCTGTGCTATGAGGAAGTACTAATCTACACATATCTGTTGAAGCTCCTAATTTTTTCATTTCTAGATAATGCTTTTCCATATCTTCCATAGCTTTTTTCCATTCTTCATATACTTTTTTATCTTCTATATATGCAGGATTAATGCATTTTATCTCATTACCATATTTATCTTTATCATAACTACAATATCTTGTAGACTCAATAGAGAAACTACCAAATCTATGTCTTGTTAAGTCTTTATATACTCCAATATCACAATACATTCTTATAGTTACTTTTTCGTGTTCTAAAACTGATTCATGTCCTCTATTTATACAATTTTTTAATAAATTTTTATAACTATCTTCTGTAATATTTCCTTCAGAGCGATAACACGTCCTACAAGCTCTTTCTATTTTTTTCATTATTTTTATTCCATCTATTTTTTCTACTTCAATCCATGGTTCTACTATTTTCATATTTTCGCTTGTATGATAAAATATCATACACTCCTTTCTTGTATTTTCATTTTATTTATTATATATTGAATTTAATATAAAATTATTATTATACATTAATGAGCCTATATTTGAACTATATATTAAATCTAATAAATTAGTATTAGAAATAATTGGTGATATCATAGATATTACTGCTAATATAGCATAAATTATTATTGCTCCTTCTATTGCACCACATATAGCTCCACCAATTTTATTTACTTGACTAAGTAAAGGTATTTTATCAATTATTTTTGCTACAACTTTTATAACTGCTAATATTATTCTTACTATTATAAATATAGCTATAAATACTATTACTGTAATTATTCCACTAGCAAGTTCTTTTCCTATTGCATTAAAGGCCTCTTCTTTTGAAGTATTTATATCTTTTGTAATACTATTAATGTAATCTACTATTCCTTCAGGTAATTTTGAATTCTCATCTACCTTAAAGTCTGTATCACTAAGTGGTATATTTTGTGATATTGTTTGAGATAAACTTTCATCAAAGTTTGTATTATCTATAACTGCATTTGCAATAGGTTTGCAAAATAACAGTGCAAGTATTAATGCTACTATAACTGCTGCTACATCTATAATACAAGATATAAGTCCTTTTTTTAAGCCAGTTAAAATCGATGCTATCATTATTACAATTATTATAAAATCAACTGCCATTTTATATACCCCCTTTCTATAGTATTTTTATAAAAATAAAATTTATAAACTAATTATTTCTACTCTATCTCTATATATAATTCCTGCTACACTATCTCCAATAACTATATTTTTATAATTTTGCCTTGATGAAAAATGTTTCATAAGCCAGGCACTATGATTTAAGAATATTATTTCATTTCCTAAATCTACTGCTATAATGCTGTCACTACAATATAAAGCACTTGGAGTTTGCTTTAATAAGTATGTACTTTCACTTAAATTCTTTTCATTTACAATTTTTACTTCATATTCATTACTTAAAATTCCAGTTTGATTTTCTTGAATTTTGTTTATATAATTGCCCATCTCTATATCTAAAAATAAGGTATTATCATCTACATCAAGTATTTTTTCTGAATTTCCATCTATTAGCTTATATACTGCATTATCATATTGGCAAACTAAGTCATTTCCATTATATTCAATATCTATTATTAAATTATTATTTTCTTGATTATAAGTATATACAATCGCTTCTGAAGGTGTATTTTTAGCTTTATCTACTGAAATTGTTTTTACAACTGATGTAATAACTGTTCCTGCAGTATTTGCCTCAGCAAAACTCAAATATTCATTATTATCTGATATTGCTAGTCCAGTAGCCACAGTAGAAGATAAATAAGTTTTAAACTCTTCATCTCCTGTTATACCATACATTACAATAACAGATTTATATGTTGTTCCAGTTAAAGAAACTCCTACTGCTCCATTTTTATTAACTGTAATATATGCCACATTTCCTTCCATTGTTTTTTGCCATCTTAAGCTTGTATTATATATTAGATAAACATTTTGACTACCTTTATCTGCTAAAAGTAAATATTTTCCGCAAGAGTTAAATATAGGATTATTTACCTGTACATTTATTTTAGTTTCTTCTTTTCCTGAAGCATTGTATATAGTTAATTCATTATTTTTTAATATAACTATATGATTATCATAAGCATATATGCTTGCATTTTCATTTTCTATTGATATTGTTGGCAAATTCTCATCTACAATATTTTTTCTAAAAATATATTCATCCATCCAATCTCTTGCAGCTTCATTTGCTATATATAATGAAATTACTGTAATTAAAGCAATTGCAAAGGTTATTCCTATTATTAATAAAATTTTTTTCTTCATAACATATCCTTTTGTTTTTTATATTTTATACTACTTTAAAATCTTTGTAAAGTAAAAAATATTAAATTTAAAGAAAAATATTTTCCAAAAAAGCTATGTAATTAGGCATTTTTAATTTACCTAAAATACATAGCTTAAGATATTTTTTATTTTTTTCTTTTTCTTATGATTGTAATTACTATGCCTGCAATAATTATAAAAATAGGTATTGCAAAAATTATCCATAATACAATTTTATTTTCCATTTCTGTTATAGCATCAAAAGTTACAATTCCTGTATCTTTTCTAATTCTAATTGCGTCTTCTCTATCAGACAAATATGCTATTGTATTTAATATAATATCTTTATTTTCTCTTATTGATATAGGAGTTCCAATACTTCCAGAAATTTGTACAGTATAATTTGTTGCAAATAATGCATTTGAATATGCGACTAAAGTAGACTCTGTATTGTCATCTATCTTTTTAGTTAAAATTTCTCCTAATACAAATGGACCTTCTTCATCAGTATCTAATTTTTTTGAAATATCTGAATTTATATTTTCTCTATAAAAAGATGTATCTGTTGATTTTAAAAATGGACTTGCAGTAACTCCTAAATTTTCTAATTCTTCATCTGATACATTATTAATTTTTCCCGAATCTAGAAAAGCTACTGTTCCATCTGTATAGAGGTCTTTTACAATTCCATTATATGACATAGTAGGTATTATTAAATCTGGTGTTCCTGCTATCATATTACTAGATGACTCTTCACATACAACTCCACTTGAAAAGCTTATACCAAACTGTGATAATATTTTAGTTATATTAGGATATTTAGTACTTTCTGTCCACCCTGATATAAACATATATGGGTCTTGCATCCATACTATTTTTCCACCAGCATTTATATAATTTTGTATTTTTTCTGTTTCTAAATCTGTAAAATCACTAGTTGGATTTGCAATTACTAATACATCACATGTTTCAGGCATATCTGATGTGAGTAAATCTAATTTATTTACTTCATTTACATCATTTTCAATATATGTAGCTAAAGTTCCCATAGCAGATGAGCTATCTATACCATATTCACCATGTCCTGTTAGGAAATATATTTGTGGTTTTTTAGCAATTGTTACATCAAGTATTGCATTGGTTAATTTTTGTTCTGTTACATCTATATATTGTCCTGTAGAGCTATCATATGTATACATATCACTTGAATCTATTATTTTATATCTTTCTGTTGCTTGAACTGCAACTAACTGACTAGTTGTATTTACATTGTATTCCGCCGCCAAATCTGGTCTTTCTGATGTATCTATTATTTGAATAGTAATTTTATCATTTAAATCATGATATTGTTTTGCAAGAGTTACAGCAGTACTAGAGTCATCATATCCAAAAAAGTACATTGTTACATTTTGAGTCACATTTTTAATTTGTTCTTTTGATTCATCAGATAATGAATATAGCCCTTGTTTTGTAAAATCAAATGGTGTTATGTCTAATTTCATAAATAATAAATTTATTAATATGAAAACAGCAATTAAAATTAAAACTAGAACTACTGTAAGTACACTGTCTTTTATCCACTTTTTCTTGATTATTTCTATTAATTTTCTCATTATACACTTTCCTTTCTTACGATTATTTTACACTCTTTCTTCTTTGCAATACCATAATAGTAAATATTATAAATAGCGCAGAAGATGAAAGCAATAATACTAAATTTTTTATAGATATTGTTCCTAAATAGAATGATTCGTAAAAAGCTTCCATTAATGAGAAATTTGCAAAAGTACTACTAAAGCTTGGTAAAAACCATAATAATATAAATACACCTATTGATATTACTGCTGATACTACTTGATTTTCAGTTAAGCTTGATGCAAACATACCAAAAGATACATATGCCATAGCTAATAGTGCAAATCCTAAAATAGATACTAGTGATTTTCCTAATTGAGGTTCACCAAAATAGCAAAGTATACCATAGTATATTAATGTAAGTAATACTGATGCTAATACAACAAGTGCTGCCGCAAAAAATTTTCCAAGTACTATTTGTGTTATGCTTCTAGGTGATGTGAGTAATAACTGTTCTGTACCATTTTTTCTTTCTTCTGAAAACATTCTCATTGTAATTAAAGGTACTATAAATGTTAATATTGTTGATGCTGAGCCAAACATGTATGGAAAGTCCGTACTCAAAAATTTAAATACATCCAAATAGAAAAATATGCTACACATAAGTAAAAATACGCCAATATATATGTATCCTATTGGAGATAAAAAATATGATTTAAATTCCTTTTTTATAATTGCCCACATTATTTTTTACCTCCTTTTTCTTTATTTTTTACAAATTTATTATTTGTTTTTTTATTTTCCTTAATCTTTTCTAGTTTCTGCTTTGACTTTTCTACCGTTTTTTCAGCTTTTTTAATTTTTCTTTGTTTCTTTTCTTGAACCTTTTTATCTTTAATTTTTTTCTTAACTTCTTTTACTCTTTCTTTTTCTTCTTTTGCTCTTTTTTTATTTTCTTCCCAATTTTTATTAAATTCTTCTTTTTCTTTTTGCTTCTTTTCTTTTTTGTCTTGTTTAATAGCTTCTTTTCTATCTTTTTTAGACATTTTATTTAGTTCTTCTTCCCTTTTTGCTTTTTGTTTTTCTTCTTTTTCTTTTTGCTCTTTAATCTCTTTTTCTTTTTGACTAATTAATTTTAAGAATGCATCTTCAAGTGTTACTTCATTCTTTTTTAATTCTAAAATATTAATATCGTTTTTAGGGAATAAGTTAAATATTTCTTTTCTTAAATCTGTTGTTTTATCTGCTATTAATTCATATTGTTTTGTTCCATCATTTTTTTCTTTTATATATTGAATAGATTTAAGATTTTTAATTTTTCTAGAAATATCATTTATTTTATTTTTTTCATCTTCAACAGTAACTAAAATACTATTATTATCTTCAAATTGTTCTTCTAAATGAGTAGGCGTATCTACAGCTAGTACTTTACCTTTATTAATTATTATTACTTTTTCACATATTTGGCTTACTTCAGACAATATATGCGAACTTAAAATAACTGTATGATTTTTTCCTAATTTTCTAATTAATTCTCTTATTTCTGTAATTTGTTTTGGATCTAAACCTACAGTTGGTTCATCTAATATAAGTATTTTAGGATTGCCAATTAGTGCTCCTGCTAAACTTACTCTTTGTTTATATCCTCGAGATAGATTTTTAATTAACTTTTTTTCTACATTTGTAAGTCCTACTTCTTTTAAAACATTATCTACTTTTTCCTTTTTCTCTTTTCTATTTACATATTTTAAATCTGCCATATAACTTACAAATTCTCGAACTGTTAAATCATAGTAAAGAGGTGTACCTTCTGGCATATATCCTATTTGCCTTTTTACTTTTTTAGGATTTTTAGATATGTCATAGTCATTAACTATAATTTTTCCACTTGTAGGTTCAATAAAACCTGTTATCATATTCATAGTAGTACTTTTTCCTGCACCATTAGGTCCTAAAAATCCAACAATTTCATCATCTTTAATATCAAAACTGATATCATCTACAGCTGTGAAATTGCCATATTTTTTTGTAACATGCTTTACTTCAATCACCGCTTTTGCCTCCTTTATTGTTTTAGCATTTAAGTAATTATATTAAATTTACTTTATTTTAAAATATTTCTATAAAGACTTACCTTTTATCTTTTTTAAGGATTTGCTTATTATAAGCAAATCCTTAGTTTTCTTAATATTATCATTATATTATTAGTTATTCAACCAAAAACTTTGTTTTTTCACATAAAATTTACATTTTGAAAAAAGATTCATATGCCTTATATGCCATATATACATCATATTTACAAGTTACTTCATATGGTGCATGCATTGAAAGTACAGGAACTCCGCAATCTATAACATCCACGCCTTTATTAGCTAAAATATATGCTATTGTTCCGCCACCTCCAATATCTGTTTTTCCAAGTTCAGCGACTTGAAATTTTACTTTATTTGAATTAAATAATCTTCTAATTTCAGCAACATACTCAGCATTTGCATCAGAAGAATTATATTTTCCACCTGAACCTGTATATTTGTTTACACTTACGCCTTTTCCTAAAAATCCAGCATTATTTGTATCTGAAACAGAAATATATAGTGGGTCTAAACCTGCATCAACATCAGCAGATAGCATTTTAGAATTACAAAATACTTTATCTAATAGATTTGGTCTATTTATTCTAGATTTATTTAATAATTCTGAAATAAATGTGTCAAAAACATGTGATTCCATTCCAGTATTTCCCATAGATCCTATTTCTTCTTTATCTGAGAATAAACATACTGCAGTTCTTTTTGGCTTTTCCACATTTAACATTGCTCTTAACGCTGTATAAACACATACTTTATCATCCTGGCCATAACCTGCAATTAAGCTTTCATCAAGTCCTAATGTTCTACATTTAAATGCAGGTACAACTTCTAATTCTGAACTTATAAAGTCTTCTTCATTAATACCATATTTTTTATTTAATAATTTTAATATATTACTTTTTACTTGGTCTTTTTCTTCGCCACTATCTGGAATACTTCCAACTAATACTGAAAGTTTTTCTGCATTTATTGCCTCAGATAGCTTCTTTTGCTGTTGCTCTTTTGCTAGATGTGGTAAAAGATCTGTTATTGTAAATACTGGTTCATCATCACTTTCTCCAAGTGTTACATATATTTTTTCTCCATTTTCTTTAACAATAACTCCATGTATTGCAAGTGGTATAGCTGTCCATTGATATTTTTTTATTCCACCATAATAATGTGTTTTTAAATATGCTAAATTTCCTTCTTGGCATAATGGATTTGGTTTTAAATCTAATCTTGGTGAATCTGCATGTGCTCCTACTATATTTATTCCTGCTTCCATAGTATCTGTACCAATTACAGCTAAATATATATTTTTCCCTCTATTTATGAAATATACCTTATCTCCAGGGTAAAGTTCTGAATATTCATCTAAGCTTTTAAATCCATTTTCTCTTGCTATTTTTTCAGTTTCTTTAATAATCTCTCTTTCTGTTTTTGCAGTATTTAAAAACTTCATATATTCATCTGAAAAAGTAAATATAGCTTGTTTTTCTTCATCATTTACTTCTTCCCATCCTGATTTTTTGTTTTTTAATAAATCGTTCATGAATACCTCCTTTTATATATGTAAAGTGCAATTTTTATATAAATTTGCATTTTTTCTTAAATTCTTCCTTATTATATCAATAGTATAACAAAAAATAAAGTTAAAATTCAAAAATTTTACTTAAAAATTCCGCTATTTTGTAATAAAAATAAATTGTATTTAGTTTTTATTAAATTAATATTTACAAATAATTTTATTTAGTGTTTAATATATTATAGTATAAAATTTGTTTATATAATTAAATTTTTAAAATTTTTTGTAAAAAATAGAAAGGGTTAGGCTTTATTATGAATGCTATACTTTATAATTCTGAGACCTCCTCTTTTGATACTGAGGAGGTTTTTGAAGAAGCAAAACAAATAATAAAAAATAATAGTGCATCAAATATACCACCTAGGAAAAAGCATACTAAAGCAATTGTAATTATAATTTGTATTATTGTTTTTTTAATTATTTTAGGTTTATTATCCACAATTTTTGCACTTATTAACATTAATAGTAATAAAATAATATCTGGTGTATCTATACTTGGTATTGATGTGTCTGAGCTGACCAAGGAAGAGGCTAATACCAAAGTATCTGATTCTTTGAATTCCAGACTTGATACTAATTTGGTTTTTGAACATAATGGTGTGCTTTACAATCTTTTACCAAGTCAATTAGAATGTAGTTATGACATATCTAAAGCTGTTGATGAAGCATATAATTATGGAAGAAATGGAAACATATTTCAAAATAATTTTGACATATTAAATACTTTAATTAATAAAAAGGATGTTATTGTTGATTTTGCATATAACAGTAACTTATATGACTCTGCAGTTGAACAAATGAATTCTAATTTTGATGATGGTATTAAGCAAGCAAGTTATACGATTGATGGCAATAATTTAATAATTACCTCAGGTAAAAAAGGAAATATAATTAAATCTAATGAACTAAAAGATTTAATTGTAGAAAAACTTACTGCTGAAAATTACAATACAGATTCTATAGAAATTCCTGTTGAAGAAGTAGAACCTGATGCAATAGATATAGATAAAATACATAGTGAAATATATAAAGAAGCTAAAGATGCTTATTACACAACAGATCCTTATGCCGTATATCCATCATCAAATGGATTAGACTTTAATATTTCAATAGATGAAGCAAAACAAATGATTTCATTACCTCAAGAAACATATACAATTCCTTTAAAGGTACTTTATCCAGAAGTTACAACTAATGAAATTGGTAGAGAGGCTTTTCCAGATTTATTAGCTAGTTATACAACAAGTTATGCATCTAGTAATTCAAATCGTTCGACAAATATTGCCTTAGCTGCTTCAAAAATTAATGGAACTGTATTAATGCCTGGTGAAGAATTCTCATTTAATGGCACTGTTGGTAAACGTACAGCTGCTGCTGGATTTAAAATTGCTGGTGTTTATTCAAATGGTCAGGTAACTAATGATTATGGTGGTGGAATTTGTCAGGTATCTAGTACTCTATATAATTCTGTACTTAGAGCTAACTTAGAAATAACTAATAGAGTCAATCATACTTTTACAGTAGGCTATGTTCCAATTGGCTTAGATGCAACAGTATCTTGGGGTTCTCCAGATTTCAAATTTAAAAATAGTAGAAGTTATCCTATTAAAATTGTTGCAACAACTGCTAACAAAAAAATAACTGTTAGTGTATATGGTTTAAAAGAAGATGTTGAATATGAGGTAGAACTTGTATCTTACAAAACCGGAACTGTTCCATATACTACAGTATATACTACTGATTCTAGTTTAGCTCCTGGAAAAACTAAAGTTGTTCAATCTGGTTCAAATGGCGCTAAATCAGAAGCATATAAAATTTTAAAATTAAATGGAAAGGAAGTGTCTCGTACTTTACTTTCAAAAGATACATATAGCCCTCATAATCAAATAATTGCAAGAGGAAATTAAGAAAAATCTTCACAATATATTGCTATTCATATATATTGTGAAGATTTTTTATTATTCAATGCCCCCCTACACACATTTTTGTAATATTTTTTCTACTTATACTTGACAAATGTACTTTTTTTGTGCTATTATATTTAGTGTTCTAAGTAATTGACTTAATTAATGGGTCAGTAGCTCAGTTGGATAGAGCAACGGCCTTCTAAGCCGTGGGTCGGGGGTTCGAATCCCTCCTGGCTCACCATTAATTTATCGAGGTGTGGCTCAGTTGGTAGAGCGCGTGGTTTGGGACCATGAGGTCGCAGGTTCGATCCCTGTCACCTCGACCATCTTTTGCCCTTTTCTAGGGAAATTCAAAAGAATTTATAAAAATTTAAAAATTATTAAATATGCTATTTTTCAATAGAAATGAAGAATAGCATATTTTTTTTACATTCTGTAAAATTCTAAAAAATATGCTCATTTTCTTCAACCCAAAATTTCAACAAAAATTTTTCAAGTTCAAAAAAAGTTTCAACAAATTTCAACAAAAAGATTTTTAGCAAAATATCAATATATTCAAAGTTCTTCATATTACAAGGAAAGGAGAACCTGCCTATGGAGTTTATACCATATAAAGCTAATGAATGTTTTGAACATCTATATTATCAAATACCAATGGAATTGTTTTTTAATCAAAATTATAAAGACAAATTGAATTCAGATAGCAAAATTCTTTATGGCTTTTTATTAAATAGATTAACCTTATCTGCTAAAAATAACTGGTTTGATAAAGAAGGTAATGTATTTTTAATATTTACAAGAAAAGAAGTCCAAGAATTATTAAATTTGTCTGATAAGACAGTTACAAAAGCATTTAAACAATTGAGTGATTGTAAATTAATATATGAGAAGAAACAAGGTTCTACTAAACCTAATTTGATTTATGTAGGAAAAATAGAACACGATAACAATCTAATAAAAGTGACTCGTAAAAATTACGATTCAAGAGTCGGAAAATCTACGAGTCATGACACGGAAAATTTACGACCTAACTATAACTATAATAATTATAACTATAGAGGAAAGGCAAAAAGCAATTTTGTGAATTATGAACAAAGGCATTATGATAATTTAGATTCTTTATATGCAAATATGTGAATAAATTTATTTATATTAATGGAGGAATTAAGTTATGGAAAAAATTGAAAATTTTTATACAGAATATGAAGATATGTTTAGAGAATATTTAGAAGATATAAAAAGGAATTTAAGAAATACAAATGAAGAATATGTTGAGTTGCAAGATGAAGTGCACAGAATTTTAGATAAAAATGAAAATCTTACTTGGGTTTTAGAAGGTGAAATTAATAATAGAACTTTAACTAATAAAGAGTGTTCTGTTCTTTCAAAATTAGTACAAATTTATTATGATATTCAATCAATTGAAGAGAAGGAAATTTTCTTTTCAGGAATCAAAGTTGCTTACTTTTTATTCAAAAAAATAGAAATTTTAAAGTGAGTACTTTGCTAATTTATTGTATATAGCAAGCAACGTATTTGTACTCACGCACACAAATACTATAAAGAATGGGACAAGTCCCAAACCCTAATAAAAAATAGAAAGCAAGGTGAAAAATTGAGAACTAGAAATATAAAAATTAATATCTTTTTAAATGAAGAAGAAAAAAGAATCTATGATGAAAAAGTCAAAAAGTCTGGATTAAATAAATCAGAATTTTTTAGAAAAATAATTTTAGATTATAAGTTAAAAGAACAACCTGATGAAAAATTTTATGAAATACTTACTCAATTAAGAGGTATGGCAACTAACTTAAACCAAATAGCAAGAAGTTGTAATCGTTATGGATATGTTAATAATGACAAATATATTCCATTATCACATAAAATTGAAGACTTAGTTTTAAGTCTTCAAGATGTTTATATTGTACCTCACAAGAAAGGAGATTTAATTGGCTATAACAAAAATATGGAAATTTAAGAGTAGATTAGATAGTCTTATTAATTATGCAATTAATGGAGAAAAAACTGAAAAAGAATTATATGTATCAGGTATAAATTGTATGCCTGATACAGCCTTTTATGAAATGAAGAATGTTAAGAAGCAATTTTTTAAAACTGGCGGAATTGAGTGTTTTCACGCAGTACAATCTTTTGCCAGTGGAGAGGTCAATGCAAAGCAAGCACACAAAATCGGGTTACAACTTGCTGAAGAACTATGGGGAGATAAGTTTCAAGTAGTTGTTTCAACACATCTAAATACTGATAATATACACAACCATTTTGTTTTAAATTCTGTTTCATTCATAGATGGAAAAAGATTTTGCAATACAAAAAAAGACTATGCGATAATGAGAAAAGTATCAGATAGAATTTGTGAAGAATATGGATTGAGTATTTTAAAACAAGATGATAAATATAACAAATATGCCTCAAATGCCTTGTATAAAGAGCTAATGCGAGATTCCATTGATTACGCCATAGCTAATAGTAAAGATTATGAACAGTTTACTCAAATACTTAAAGATTTAGATTATATTGTAACAGAGAAAAATGGAGTGTTATCTATCAGAAGAGAACCATATAAAAGAAATACAAGATTAGAAAGACAGTTTGGCTCTAAATACTCAAAAGAGAATATTTGTAGAAGAATTTTAGAAATACAGCCTGAATTTAAGTATTCTCCAGACCCATATTTATTAATTCATAGATCTTATGAAAATTATAATAACCTAAAAGAAAAGAATTCTCAAAATAAAGGCTCTATTTTGTGGCTAATATTTCATTATGAGAAATTATTCAACATCAATGCAGAAAACTCCTTAAAATCGAATTTAACAAGAATGACACCAGAATTAATACGAGAAATTAAAAAGTTAGATGAATTTTCTAATCAAGCTAAATTTCTGTGCAAAAATAATATTAAAACAGAACAAGAGTTATTAGATTATGAAAAATTAGCTTATGAAAAAATTAAGCCGTTAAAAAGTAAAAGAGAGAATTTGTGGAGAAAGCATAAAAAAGCTAGAACAGATGATGAAAAGAAAAATATTGAAAATCAAATAGTAGAAATATCTAAAAAAATTACTCCACTTGCTGAAGAAATTAAGCATTGTAATAATATTAGGCTAAGATTGGAGAAAATCAAGGAATTTGAGATTCATCGAGAATTGAAAACACAAAAAATTAAAATAAAAGAAAGATAAAATATATAGAATCACGACTTTGCCATTTCTTCCCTTACATATAAGAAAAGTAGGGTAAAAGCCCCTCTTTTCTTATTGTAAATTATATAATTTTCATATATTAACTAATGATGATATTTTCTTAATATATTTTTCTTTTGCCTTTTCTTTAAAATATATTATAAGATTGATAACACATAAAGCTATCATATTTATAAATACATATTTATAATTAAATAAAATTCCTTGCCAAACATATGTAACTACATTCTGACCATTAGTCATAGCGGGATACATAAAATAGCATATAATATCTATTATTATACTCCATAATAATATTGAAATAGTTGATAATATAGTATTCAATCTTTTATTTTTTATTGATCTTATACTAATAGTTGTAATTAACAAAACACTAATATTAATTATTGGAAAAATATATCCTAAGGAAAAATTATAGTTTAGTAACATATAAATTATCCAACTAATTATAAAAAGTGATGATATTCTCTTATCTTTATTATAAGCACTGCCAAGCATAAATAATGAATTAACCATTTTGTTCTCCTTTCTTTATTAATATACAAATTCTTCTATTTTAAAAGTATAAATATAACCATCTTGTATTTCACAGCTTGATACTCCAACCGTTGCATATTCATCATTAATGTAGTATGACCAAAAATAATTTTCTGCTTCTGATATTCCTTGAATTGAAGTAATATATTTCCCATATTCACCATCTTGCATTTGTATATTTAGATCTTCAACTTTTTCCAAGGCTTCACTTAAATACTTTGCATCTGTATTTATTTTTTCATTAAATATTTCTTTACTATCTTTATCGTATACCACAATTGATATTTCTTTCGTTGTATTTGATATTTCACTTGAATTGGTAAAATACTTATAAACAATTCCACACACCATTCCTATTACTACTAAAGCAATTATTATTCCAATTATAGTTTTATTTTTCATTTTTACCCTTTTCTCCTTTTAAATAATTTCTAATTTAAATAATTATAAATATCTAGTATATTTAATGGATATTCTATTTTTTGCTCTATATTATATAGTATCTTATCTATCCCATCCCCCCCTCTTATATTGCTTTTAGGCATATTTTTGATTTCGTCTATTGTAAACCACTTAGTATTTTTAATTTCTTCTTTTTTATATTTTTTCTGTTTATTGCTTAATAATTCAGCATTAAAATATATAATTAACATTTCTCCTTTTTTAGTTACATAATTTTGTAAAATCAATATACTTTGTAATTTTATATTATATCCTGTTTCTTCTTTTATTTCCCTTATTGCCGCCTGTTCAACAGTTTCAGTGGTCTTTAATTTACCTCCTGGTAAATCCCATAAACCATTGACTTCTTTTTTATTTTCTTGCACCAAAAGTATTTTATCGCCTTTCTTTATACAACATGAAACTATTATATTTAATAATCTTTCACTCATAAATTTCTCCTCATAACCATGTATTAAAAAATGTCCGAAAATAATGCACTTAAATCTTTTTCTAATATTAAAATATATATTTAATTTTTGCTATCTTTCTTCATCTTTATTATCTTTTATTTCTTTTTGCAGTTGACTATCGTCTAAGTTTTTCGAATATGAATACTTCAATCTACTTTGTACTTCTTCTAGTATATGTCCGTTCTTCAATGTTTTTTAAAATATTTTTGTAATCATTTATATTTGAATAGAATGTAAAAAATATATCATTGATATTTCTTGATTTACCATAAACAAATTCATAGTAACCTTCAAAGAATTGACAGCTTTGTTTAATCTTTTCTACAATGTCTAACGGAACTTTTTTTGGAAAGTGCGTCATTGTTTCATAGTCTGAAAAAGCACACCAGTCTAATTTAGTTGGATCCGCACCTGTACTCGTTAAATATTTTGAGTTTGTTGTTCCTAATAAAAACTCCATAAATAATTTACCTTTACCATCTGAGATTGCAGTACCTACAAATTGCTTGCCATTATCTTGTATTTGTTCAACGATAGATATTGAATAATTTTTCCACATTTCTGGCTTAATTTCTTTAATCATACCATATAATGTCTTCCTATTTTTAACATTATACTTACCCATCTTAGGATATTTCTTGCTGTTAGGCTCTAATAAAACTACAAATGGTATTCCTTTGCTAAATATTCTATCTACACTTTCTGGTTTTTTTAATGCATCTTGGATAGTTAGCGAATAAAATTCACTAGTATTACATCCTATTTTATTCAAAAACTCAAATCCATTATATCTAATTTTATCTAGTCCATTCTCTTGAATTCCCCATTCTGCTGAGTTATAAAATTTTTTTTTCATATCTTTCACCTTTTATAATCATCACTATTTTCTTTATGCTCCCAAATTGGATAAGGGTGATCAAAGTCATTATGTAAATCTTCTAATATCTTATTAATTTCCTTGTTAGTTAAGTATCTTGTTTCGATGTTAGAATATGTTGGATTATATTCTGGATTAAGTATTGTCACACCATATTCTTTACTTTTTTCATAAAGTTCAGTGCCAACTATTGGAGTTAGAGCCCAGAATCTATATTTAAATTTATTATATTTTTTACATATATCAATAGTATGTTTAACATCCTCCATTGTTTCATCTGGTATCCCAATCATAAAACTTAATCTAATTTCTTTAAAATTCATTTTATTAAGGATGTCTAACGTTTTTATCATTTTTTCATATGTTTCACCCTTTTTAAGTAGTTTTAAGCTCTTATTATTAAAACTTTCTACACCAAATCTAATTATTGTACAGCCTGAATCATACATAATTTGTAGTAATTCTTTATCTACTGAATCCAATCTAGTTTGACATGTCCACTCGATGTTTAACTCTTTTAAAACATTTGCTAACTTATAAGTCCAATCTTTTCTAACAGTAAAAAAATCATCTCTAAAATCTATATGTTTAAACCCTAAACTATGTAATTCTTTTACGTCATTGATTGCTACTTCTAAAGGTACTTGCTTGTACTTTCTTCCCCACAGACTCGAAGAAGAACAAAATATGCAGTTAAATGGGCAGCCTCTGCTAGCAATGTAAGATATTCTATTATTAGTTAGACTTTTTATCTTATCTATATTAAATGCTTTAATTCCATCTATTATTGATGGTATTTCTCCCAAGTTTTCTATCCTAGAATAAGTATTACTTTTTATTTTCCCATTATTTCTATATATTAAGCCGTTAACACTCTTTAAATTATTTTCTAAATCATTATTATTTAATGCATTAATTAATTTTGGTAAAGAATATTCCCCTTCTCCTTTAAGACAGTAATCAATATCTTTATTTTGATTAATAAACTCCTCTCCTTCAATAGTGATATGTGGACCACCTAAAATAATTTTCGTTGCATTATTCATTTCTTTTATTTTTTTGCAGAGATTAATTATATCATCAACGAAATAAGAGTATACCGACATACATATTATTGGAGATCCTCTACTTATGATCTCTTTATAATCACTGATATTTTTTCTATCTAATGCTAAATCGATTACTTTAACATTGCTTTTAGTATATTTTTTAACTGATGATATTAAATATGCCATACCTAAAGGTAATTCATAATAATCTTCTCCATTAGTAAATTTAGGATTAATAAAAATTACTTCATTCATAATCTAATACTACCTCCTAATATCCAGATATCTTTGAAATTTCTTCTATTTCTTTTAGATAATCTTGATCTGTCATACCTATAATTTCAATAGGTCTTGGTAAAGACCATCTATGATATTCACTCCAATCTTTTGTTAATATCTTTACATTATATTTTTCAGGATTCAAATAAATATCTGTATCTGGATATGGGATAAAAAATTTTGGAAATGAAAAATCATACAAGTTTTGCTCTGTAATTTTCTTGAATACATTTATATTTTCACGGATTGCTTCGTTATCTTCCCCTGGTAGTCCTACTAATGTATACAATGATATTACAGGTACTTTTATAGTCTCTTTTAGTGTTTTTAAAGCTTTAAATAAATTTTTCATATTGTATTTTTTATTAAGTATTTTTAATACTTTTGGAGAAAAATGCTCTACCCCTATTAAGATTTCCACTAATCCGTAATTTTACAAATTTATCAATTAATTCAAAATTTCTTTCGTCTGAAATTGTATTTGGATTAGCATTTATGCTAAAACAACATTTTAAGTTCTTTTTTTCAAGTTTTTCCAAAAATTCTTTTAAGTATATTCTGTTTAGTAAAAAATCACTATCAGCTAAATGTATAAATTTTCTATTATATTTATTTACTAGTATGCTTATTTCTTCTAATTTTTCATCAATATTATTATAGCATAATTTTTTTACTAATTTATGTTCCATGCAGTAGTTGCAATTATTTGGACATCCAAAAGATAAATATGAATATAGCATTGTATTATCAATTTGATTTTTTGGTATTAAATAAAAAGCTTTTTTCGTATCAAAGTAGTAATCTGTTTTTATAATCTTATCTTTAATTTTTTTCCCATTTAATACATCTTCTATTGCTTCTGCTGATTTGTCAATCCCATATCCTATATGTATTATGTCTATATCATCATCTGCTGGTGCTGTTTTATAATATAATGTATGTGGTCCTCCTAATATAGTTTGAATATATTTATTACTTTTTTTTAGCGTCATATTTATTCTTTTTACTTGTTCGAACTGTGGCGTTGTACTAGTCAAAGCCGCAACTTGATATTCACATGCAACTCTTGTTAAATAATTCAAAAATTCATTTTCAGTATTAAAATAATCTCCCGATATTAGTTTAACATTTATGTTTTTTTTGCTTAACAAATACCCTAACATCAATAGCCCATAGTTTACAGCAAATTTTCCTGAAAAAGCATTTATTATATTCTCATTACCATTCAATTTCTTCGATACTGCTAAGTTTAATGCTTCACTATATTTTTTTGACCTATCATTTTCTGATTTATCTAGTATTTTAGGTGGTAGATGATTAATAGATGTTGGGTCAACGAGTAAAACATTTTTCTTATTATTCATCTTTTTCTATTACCTCCGTATCATATGTGTCTCTTTGACCTTCAAACATATCTAATATATCATACTGAGGTTGTGTGTAGTTTAAATTATTTTCTGTTTCAAAACATCTTTGAACATCAATTATTAAAGCTATTCCCTTTTGAGTAAGTTCTATAGTATTATTTTTTATTTTTATCATTTCTTCTTTTAATAGCCAATCTATTTTATCTTTATAAAAGACTAAAGGATCTATTCCTGTAAGTTCTTTATACAAATTCAAATCTACTTTTAAGCATTTAACTCCTAATACTAGATACCTTGATGCTCTTTCTATAAGATTCATTTTTTTACCTTCTTGCACTGGCTTTATATTATTATTTATTTTTTCGTAATAATCTTTTATTGCGTGTTCATTGCAATATACATAATCTTTTATTTGTCCAAAAGCTCCAGGGCCAAAGCTTATACATTCTTTTTGAGGAAATCCCCATCTATCATTATTATATACATTCTCTTTCCCATTCTTTGCAAAATGATTTGATGTATATTGATGAAATCCTGCTTCTGGCAATCTTTCCGAAAATTTTTTATTCATTTCCATATAAGTTTTAAAACTTGGTTGTAAAGGTAACTTACCAGTTTTTACTTGCTTGAATGTTCCTAATTTAGGAAATAATATTAAACTATATAAAGTAATGTGATCTAAAAATTCACTATTTTCTTTTATAAGGTCAATTTCTTCATCTACTTCTTCTAGTGTTTGTCCAGGGTATCTATACATTAAATCTATACTAATATTTAAGTCATAGTCTCTTATAAAACTAAAGAATTTTTTTATAGTTTCATAATTATATGTTCTTCCCATCATCTTTAAATATTTATCTTTAAATGACTGAACTCCAATGCTTAATCTATTCACTTGAGTCTTAACCACTTCTTTTATATAATCTTCCTCCAAGTCATGTAAATTTGTTTCAAGTGTTACTTCACAATCATCTGCTATATCAAACTTTTCAAATATTAGGTTCAATAATTTTTTTATTTCTTCAATTGGAACTGCCGATGGTGTTCCTCCACCTATCCAAATACTTTCAATAATTTTATCTTTAAAATATGGCTCATTTGAATACATAATAATTTCTTTCATTAAATTATTGAAATATTCATCTAAGTTTTGTTTATTAATTGGCATACTATTAAAAGGGCAAAATTGACATTTTCCTTTGCAAAAAGGTATGTGAGCATAAAGATTTATTCTTTCTTTTCCCCACATTTTTCTACTATCTAATTTTTTAAATTCTGACGGATACCATCTAATTACTTCATTTACTTCTGAAAATTTTTCCATTTACCTACCTCCTGAATTATTTAATAAAAATTAAGTTTGTTACTTAATATGCTGTTTTATTGTTTCTAAAATTTCTAGTGTTTCTTTCTTAAATCTTTCCTTGTTTCTTTTAAAGGATTCAAAATTGCAACTTATTAAATTTTCTACATCATTAATAATTCTATCATTAATATTTAGTGATTTTAAATAATCTTTTTCGTTATTATATCTTTCTTTTCCTTTCCATTTGTTTATTTGTATTGAATTGTATATTGATTTAGATATTGAATACCTTAGAACTTCAAACATAATATTTTCATCCATTCTTTGTGTTTCATTCATTAACTTTATAGACTTATTATTGATTTTCCATTCTGCGTACTTTAATGTATTATTATTTATCATATCAATACAATAGTTTATACCTTCTGTGCATTCAATTATATCTTTACCTGAATATCGTATAGTTTTATATTGTTTTAATATATCTTTACCAAAAATCAATCTATAATTATTTGAATATGAATACTTATGCGTAAGCGGTAAATTATCTAAAGTTTCAATAGTCAATGGAATACAATGAATTAATAGAGTAATCTTAGATTTTGTTATATATCTTGCTGGTCCTATAATAAGGCTATAATTGACATCGATATTCAGTCTTGAAATTATTTTTTTCTTAATGGTTTCATTAAAATTTACTATTACTCTATATGTATATTCATCCATTTTTTTTACTACAATTCGTAAATCATAATCATTATTTTTCTTTAACTCCATTTTTGAATTTTGCATAGATCCTATAATGAATATTGAAATTATATTATCTTTTAGTTCTTTAACTAAATATTCATAATCAGGTTCAATAATTTCTTCTATTTGTTCTACTTTCATAAAGACCTCCTTTCTTCATAGATTTTATAAAAAAAAGAGTAAAGTACATACATATACTCTACTCTATAGAATAATATGGCGCAGAAAAAAGCAATAAGCAAAAATAATATTCTTTTACTTTTAATAAACATTGTTTCATTGCTTTTATCTCCTCGTATAATCATATTTAAATTATATCATTTATTAGTTACTTTGTAAAGTTTTTAGCTATTTTTCTTTATTTGATATTTTAAGATTTTGTCTAAAAGTAGCCTATTTATTTACTTACTATATTAGAAATTCAGCACATTTTAACATACAAATTATTATAAGTACTATTTATTTTTCTCTATCCAATCACAAAATTCTTCTTTAGAAACCTTATTTTCTCTATATAATTTCAACTGTTCCCTAGCTTTAGCTTTCCATATTTGAAATTCATTTTTTGCTTGCTCTTTTTGTGTTTTATCTGAGCGATACACTTTAGTTATTCTTCTTTGATACTCTCTTTTATATGTAAGTTCTGCAGGATCTTCTTCTATCTTACTATCATAAACTTTGCGAGAAGCATAAGTTTTACAAGTAGGGCTTCCATCTAAATTAGGTAAATCACAATATGCCTCTTTTCCTGAATATTGTAAGTAATATCTTCCGCAATTTTGACATACACTGATGTTTCTTTTTGAATTTCGTATTAAATCATTTAATGCTATGTATGCTAGTGCAAGATGTGATGTACTCTCATATATATAATAAATTCCTACATCTTGTTTTTGTTTTGAGATATTATAAGCTAACTCTTCAATCTGTTTTATAGTTTTAAGCTCATATTTATTATCATATTCGCTTTGTAGTATACCTAAACTAAGATGTGTAATAAATTGATTTACTAAATTAACCGAAGTAGAACAAGCAATAAATTTAGAATATTTATCTAAATCTTTATTACTTCCATTTCCATGTAAACTAAATACAAAATCTACTGTCGTTCTTAAAGTTTTTTGAAATTTTATATATTTGTCTTTCACATATTCAAAAGCTTTATTATAATAATCTAAAAAGTTTTTCGTTGATATGTATCTTGCTGTATATTCTACAGGATATTTTTCCTTTATATTGTCAATAGAGTCAAACCCTTCAATTCCATAATATACAAAGAAAGAATAATAAGCTTTCTCCGCTGTTGAAAAATCAGCATTAAGCCATGTTATTATATAGCTTCCATACTCTTTATTAAGTGTTTGTCTAACCATCTTATCTTTTTTGTTGGATTGCTTTAGATCAATTTTTAACTGAGCAGATGTTTTATCACTCTCATCTTCAAAAATAATTTTTGATTTATGCAAATATAAAGTTGTATTGTAATTTTCAACGTTGCTATAAGCATCAAAAATCATTGATATTCTATCTTTTGGCACGTTTATATTAAATATATTCATATTATCACCTTAAAGTATTTTGTTAGAAAAATAAAATATTTTTTAAAATTCATTGACATTGTTAAAATATTATTATATAATGCAACTAAACTTGAAAAGTATTTATATATTTCTCACTTTTTATTATAGACTTTTTTGCACAATCAGTCAATAGAAATAGTTAAATCTTTTTGTATGTAAAATAATGGAAGGAGGTTTTGCTTATGAAAACACTAAATGGCACAATATTTTTAGAAACAAAAGATATTAGGCAAGCATTAAAAATTGGAAATAAAACTTGTTTAGAGTTATTCCATAAAAAAGATTTTCCAGCTAGAAAGATTGGTAAGTCTTGGCTTGTTATGGAGCAATCATTTAAAGATTATTTTAAAAACAATGAAATTGCAAAAGATTAAAAAAGAAGATTTAAATATGCCCATTTAAACCTTCTAGAACATTTAAAATTAGCTCACAAGGATTACCTTGCATAAATGTTTCTTTATGTATTATACCATTAAGAAACTAAAATTGGCAAGGTATTTCCTAAATTTTAATGAAAGGACGGAAATATTTTGAAAGTTAAAGGAATAACATCAGGGACATATTTACTAAAGAGAAAGAAAGATAAAAGCACTGAAATTAATAGCAAAGAAATTTGTAACCAATGCAAATATAAAAACACTTGTAAATATAAAAGTATCAGTAAATTTGAAAATGGCAAAGTTTTTGATAATAATGTTGAATGCGAATATTTTTACTTTATAATAACTCCTAAGGCTATATTGACAATTGGTAGAGATACAACAACTGGAAAGGTTATGACAAAAACATTTGTTGGTAAAAATGAATTTGAAGCTTATAATAAAGCCTTAACAGAAAAGTTAAAACTAGATCAAAACGGTGGAGTTAAAATCATTACCAAAAGTAACAAGACAATAGTAGATTTGATTGAGGGTGTTTTAAAAGAAGATTTTAACTTAGGAAAAATAAAGCAAGTTACATTTAAAAGAAAAACTGATACATTAAAAAAATTACGAAAAGAGAAATTCGCTAACATTCCCATAGTAAAGGTTAAAAGAGAAGATGTAATTAAGTATTTAGAAAGTTTAAAATCTTATTCTAAAAGTACAATTAAACAAATTTATGAACTTATATGTATGGCATTTGGACAAGCTACCTATGAAAATATAATAACAGATAACTTTATGACAGGTTGGAAAAGAGTTGAAAAGCCTAAAAGTGAATATAAAGGTCATCATAGAAAATCTCTAACCATAGAAGAGCAAAAGAAGTTAGTAGATTATTTAAATTCTGTAAAATATGAAAAATGTCATAAGAAATATTTGTTTTTATTACTATTAACTACAGGAATGCGAATTGGAGAAGCATTAGTTTTAGATTATGAAAAAGATATTGATATGGTAAATGGAAAAATCTATATAAGAAAGACTCAAACTAAAAATACTGCAGGAAAAGCAATAATTGGTGAAACTGCGAAAACTGAAAATGGTGAAAGAGTTTTAACTATGACCAATATAAGTAAACGAATAGTTGAGGCTGCACTAGCGCATAAAATACGAAATAAAAATCATTTACTATTTTGTAAAGATGACACAACAATGTATATAGAAAACACTATTAATAGTAGTATAAAAAGAATAGCACTAAAACTTGGAATAGGCATATATGAAGATAAAGATAAAAAAGGTCAAGTCGTCCAAAAAACCGATGTTCACACACATATGTTGAGAGGAACATTCGCTACAAGGTGTGCTGAAGCTAAAATTGCTCCTGCAGTTTTAAAAAAGATATTAGGACATTCAGATATTACAGTTACAATGCAATACTATGTTGATGTAGATAGTGAATTTGAAAACTCTGAAAATAAGAATGTTGAAAAATATTTAATTGGTAAAGAGATTTTTGGAGTTGACTTTTCCGCAGAAGATTAAAGTGCTTAAAAACTAAAGAAAATCAGTTAATATTTGTCGAAATTTTAAAATATATAAGACATTAAAACTTCAACAAAAAATTTCAACAATTAAAAATAGTTCTTTGAAAATATTGATATATAAAGGAAAATAGCATTTGAGGTATCTCCCTCGCCTCGACCATAAAAAGGAGCTTTTTACAAGCTCCTTAAATTGTTTTTGGGCTATTTTAAGCCTTTTTTCTTTTCTCAAACTTTTTCAAAATTTCTCTATATTTGTGTTACTGCATTCAATATTGCATTCATAGAAAATAATTTGAATGTAATAATTGCATTCGATATAAAATATATTATCGTTCATCAATTTCCTTTTCTTTGTAAACATATTTAGCAACTTCACAATTTCCAAGTGCTAAGCCTAATAAAGTATCTTTATCAGGTATTCCATTAAAATAACAATAAACAGGTATACTAATTCCCCCATGTGCTACTAATAATATTCGTTTATCTTTATATTTTAAGTATATGTCATCGAGAAAGCCATAGACTCTTTGAAAAAAGTCTTTGATATTTTCTGCTTTATTATATTGTATATTTTGTTTATAGCTCCAAAATGATTCATAATCAAAATCTGTAGTAGGCATTCCTTCAAATTCGCCAAAATCTCTTTCAGATAACTTTTCATCTATCAATATTGGGATATTTCTACTATCGTTTATAATATTAGCTGTTTCAACTGCTCTAATTAAAGGTGAACAGAGTATCAAATCAATTTGTTCATTTTTTAATTTATCTTTTACATCTTTAGCTTGTTTAATTCCTTTTTCATTTAGTTTAATATCGGCTTTTCCCTGAACTTTCTGAAAAAAATTCCATTCAGTTTGCCCATGTCTTGTTAATAATATTTCCATACAAATCCTCCTAATATACTTTAAATCCCCTTTTTGTAATAGATGCAACTTGTTTCATCTTACCTTGTACTTGACCAGGATATATTTTTAAAATATCTTGGACTGTTTCAGGTATTGGTTTATCACCTGACACCGTTCCTCTAATTTTTATATCTACATCTATGTCTAGTATTTGACCATCTTTAAAACTGTTATTTCCTATTATAATGTTATCCTTACAATATCTATTTATATTTTTACTTTTATGGCATACCTCCTTTCAAATTTATCTGTATCCGTTTTGGATATTTATATAATAACCCAAAACGGATACATTGTCAATACCTTTTTCGAAATTTTTTAAACTTTCTAAAACTTTTATAGTAAAAATATTTAATTATCAGCAATTATTGACTTTCCAAAATGGATATGATAAAATTTAATCATAAATTGAGAAGGAGAAAAAATTATGACAAATGGCGAAAGAATAAAGTATTTAAGAGAAAAAAATGGATTTACTCAAAAAGATATTGCAACAAAATTAGGAGTAGAACCTGCAGCAATATCAAAATATGAATTAGATATGAGAGAGCCAAATATAGAAGCAATAAAAAAACTAGCTACAATTTTTAATGTTTCAATAGATTATTTACTTGGAAGAACACCAGATGTTTTTGTAGATGAAACAGATAGAGATACACTTGATATATCTAGTATTAAAGATAAATACAACTTTACAAAAAAGAGAATGGATAAAGTAAAAGAAATCTATAAAAATGATACTACACTAGGCACAGCCATAAACGAATTATGTTGTGGAGTAGGAAAAACTACTTTTGGAGAAACAATAACAAATACAAATATTTCTATGCTAGAAATAGATAATATATTTAATGATTTTGAAAACAGCAATGATCCTAAACCACAAATTATGATGAAAGTTAAAGATTTAGAAAATAGTATTATAATTGTTGA
>CAWVEX010000022.1:0-29781 GCA_963928415.1 Bacillota bacterium
AAGAATTTTCAGAAGCTATAGAAAACTGTAAGAAAAACAATTCTAAATTACATATAATGGGCTTACTTTCAGACGGAGGAGTACATAGTCATCAAAGACATTTATATGGATTATTAGAATTAGCAAAAAGAAAAGACTTTGAAAATGTATATGTACATTGTTTCTTAGATGGTAGAGACACACTTCCAGCTTCAGCAGAAGGATATATCCAAAAGCTAGAAGAAAAAATGAAAGAAAAAGGAATTGGCAAAATTGCTACTCTTTCAGGAAGATTTTATGCAATGGATAGAGATAAGAGATGGGAAAGAGTTAAAAAATGCTATGATGCTTTAGTAAATGCAGAAGGTGAAAAATATACAACTGCAACTCAAGCAATAGAAAGCTCTTATCAAAAAGAAGTATTTGATGAATTTGTTGTACCATGTGTCATTGGTAATGGAGCAAAAATAGAAGATGGTGATTCAGTTATATTCTTTAACTTTAGACCAGATAGAGCAAGACAAATAACAAGAGCTCTAGTTGATCCAAACTTTGATGGATTTGAAACAAAGAAAATGAATTTATACTTTGTAACAATGACAGAATATGATTCAACAATGCCAAATGTTCATGTAGCATTTAAACCAGAAGAATTAAAAAATACTTATGGAGAATATGTAAGCAGCAAAGGTTTAACACAATTAAGAATAGCTGAAACAGAAAAATATGCCCATGTTACATTCTTCTTTAATGGTGGTAAAGAAGAACCATTTAAAGGAGAAGACAGAATATTAGTTCCTTCACCAAAGGTTGAAACTTATGATATGAAACCTGAAATGAGCGCATATGAAGTAACAGATAAAGTAATAGATGCAATAAATTCAGAAAAATATGACACTATAATATTAAACTTTGCAAATCCAGATATGGTTGGACATACAGGTAATTTAGAAGCCGCAGAAAAAGCTATAGAAGCAGTAGATGAATGCGTTGGAAAAATAATTGAAGCTTTAAATAATCATAATGGAAAAGCTTTAATTACAGCAGACCATGGAAATGCAGAGCAAATGATAGATTATAAAACAGGAGAGCCATTTACATCACATACAACAAATCCTGTTCCACTAATACTATATGGAATGGAAAATGTAAAATTAAAAAATGGTAAGCTAGCAGATTTAGCACCAACATTATTAGATATGATGGGCTTAGAAAAACCAAAGGAAATGACAGGAGAAAGTTTACTTGTAAGATAGTATTTTTTAGGGGAGGTGAGCTTTTTGCCAAAAGGAGAAGTACAAAAAATATATAAAGAAATTCAAAATATATTATTCAGTTTAATACCTGAAAAATGGGAAAGCTTATATTTATATGCTTCAGTAATAAAAGGTAGAGGCGAAATGTATTTCTATTACTTCCCTAAAAAAACTATTTTAAAAACAAAACCGATAAACTGTTACGAGGTAGCCCAAAAGTTTGGAATAGATGAAGAACAGTATAACTTATATTTAAGTAAATTATATGAAAAAATAAAAGAGCTAAATATTATGTCAGCAAGAAAATGGACTAATTTAACTATAAGCATAGTAAATTGCTTGTTTACAGTAGAATATCACTTTAATGACTTAATTCATTCATTATATACTGATGAACAAAGGCATATATATTGGGAATATAAATATCTACATACTCCTATAGAAAGTATGAGTAGGCAAAATCAAATATTAGTTAGATATTATGAAGAAAAGGGAGAAAAGCCTTTAATATACACAGAAGGTATATACATAAATGAAGAAAATCTAAATCATCAAAGTGAATTAATAAAAAAGCCATGGGAAAAGTTTGTAAAACAAGAAGTATATGAAACTAATGTAGAAAATAATAATACCTATGGTGAAAATAAAAAGCAGATAGTAGAGTTTGAAAGTTTCAAAAGATTTGGAATGAAAAATAAAATAAAAAAACAATCTGAATACTTTAAAGAAGATATTAGTCCAGATATGCAAGTAAAAAATCCAATTTTGAAATATTAATAAAATACATTAAATTTCTTATACAATCTAATTTAATGTAAAAAATAGAAGTGCAAAGCACAAAGATTGTAAATATACAAATTAAAGTATGCTAAAAAAGCATATATGCAAGGAGGAAATAATGAACTATTCAAAAGAACTAGAAGATATGTGTGTAGTAAAAAAAGGTGTAAATCATGGACCAGCACCAATACCAGAAGAAGGAAAATGGGTTAAAGCTAAAGAAATAAAAGATATTTCAGGTTTAACACATGGTGTTGGCTGGTGTGCACCTCAACAAGGAGCTTGTAAATTAACATTAAATGTAAAAGATGGTATAATTCAAGAAGCTTTAGTTGAAACAATAGGATGTTCAGGAATGACACATTCAGCAGCAATGGCTGGTGAAATATTACCAGGAAAAACAATACTAGAAGCATTAAATACAGACTTAGTATGTGATGCTATTAATACAGCTATGAGAGAATTATTCTTACAAATAGTATATGGTAGAACTCAAACAGCTTTCTCAGAAGGAGGACTTCCAGTAGGAGCAGGACTAGAAGATTTAGGAAAAGGTCATACATCTCAAGTAGGTACAATTTATTCAAGTACATTAAAAGGACCAAGATATTTACAATTAACAGAAGGATATATAGTAGAACTTGGACTAGATAAAGATGATCAAATAATTGGTTATAAATATGTACATATGGGTAAAATGATGGATAATATAAAAAAAGGTATGGATCCAATGGATGCAATAGAAAAGGCTTCTGGAACATATGGAAGATTTGATGAAGCAGTTAAGAAAATAGATCCAAGAAAAGAATAGAAAACCCAATAGGGACGGTCCTTTTTGGGCGAAAATTACTTTTTAAAACCTATTTGGTATTGTATAAGTAAATATTTTAGAATAAAAAATATATAATTATTAAATTGAAAGCTAATTGCAAAATTACATTAAATCAAATTATAAAAAAATACAAAAAATTCACACAAAATGGATAATATCTTTTTGGGTAAATAAAATTTTAAAATTTTCGCCCAAAAAGGAGCGTCCCTCTTGGGTGAAAATATGGAGGTAAAAAATTATGGCAGTAACATTTGAAAGTTATGAAAGAAGAATAAATCAAATTAAACCAGTAATGGAAAAATACGGAATTAAAGATTTCGAAGATGCATTAAAAATATGTACAGATAAAGGTTTCAACCCATATGAAATAGTAAAAGGAGTTCAACCAATTTGTTTTGAAAATGCATGCTGGGCATATACATTAGGTGCAGCAATAGCTATAAAAAAAGGATGCAAAAAAGCATCAGATGCAGCAAAAGCTATAGGAGAAGGATTGCAAGCTTTCTGTATACCAGGTTCTGTTGCTGATGACAGAAAAGTTGGTTTAGGTCATGGAAATTTAGCATCAATGCTACTTTCTGAAGACACAAAATGCTTTGCATTTTTAGCAGGTCATGAAAGCTTTGCAGCAGCAGAAGGAGCAATAGGAATTGCAAATTCAGCTAACAAAGTTAGAAAAACACCTTTAAGAGTTATATTAAATGGTCTTGGAAAAGATGCAGCTCAAATAATATCAAGAGTAAATGGATTTACATATGTAAAAACAGACTTTGATTTCTATACAGGAAAAGTAAATGTTATTGAAGAAATACCATACTCAACAGGGGATAGAAGCAAAGTTAAATGCTATGGCGCAAATGATGTTAGAGAAGGTGTTGCAATAATGTGGCTAGAAGATGTAGATATCTCTATAACAGGTAACTCTACAAACCCAACAAGATTCCAACATCCAGTTGCAGGAACATATAAGAAAGAAAGACTAGAACAAGGAAAGAAATACTTCTCAGTTGCATCAGGTGGTGGAACAGGAAGAACTCTTCACCCAGATAATATGGCAGCAGGTCCTGCTTCATATGGTATGACAGATACAATGGGAAGAATGCACTCAGATGCACAATTCGCAGGTTCTTCATCAGTACCAGCTCATGTTGAAATGATGGGACTAATTGGAATGGGTAATAACCCAATGGTTGGTGCATCAGTTGCAGTAGCTGTTGCAGTAGAAGAAGCTATGAAATAGAGTAATATAAAATAAAAATTTATAGCATACATTAGTACAAATTATATACACGAAATTTCAAAAAATATATTGACATTATTAGGAAATTTTAGTATAATAACTTTAGATTAAGATTAAATTGCTCAAGGTTAAAACCAAAAAAACTAGGAGTTGCCGCTCCTAGTTTTTCTCTTTTGATTTAGTCATTTTTATTACCAGATACAATTATGTATAAGATAATTAAGACTAAGATCTTTATAAAGTTGCTCAAGGTTTTCACCTCCTTTCTACCTTGAATAGAAAGGTTTACATATTGTACCATAAATTACCATTGAAGTCTATAGACATATATGAAAAATAAATAAAATTTGAATATATTTTACATAAAGGGATATACAAAACTTAAAAAAAGATTGACAATAATAGGTAAATATAGTATACTATTATTAGTATTTTATTAAGTTTTGCAATAAGACACTAAAAAACTAGGAGTGGCCACTCCTAGTTTTTCTCTTTTGCTTCAGTCTTTTTTATTATCTGATATAATTATGTATAAGATAATCAAGACGAGCATTTTTATTAAGTAATGCAATTAAGACACCTCCTTTCTACCTTGTATAGAAAGGTTTACATATTATACCATAAATTACCATAAAAAGTCTATAGGTATATATTGAAAAATAAATAAAATTTACATAAAAATAATTGAAAACATACAAAAAAACAGGTATAATATATATGAAATTTTTAAGAGAGGAATAAAAAATATGGAAAAACCAGAACTATTAGCACCAGCAGGATCTTTTGAAAAAGCAAAAGTAGCATTTAAATATGGAGCAGATGCAATATATTGTGGAACAGGTGCTTTATCTTTAAGAAGTAGAGCAGAAGTAGATAATGAAGAATTAGCAAATACAATTAAATATGCTCACAATATAGGAAAAAAAGTATATGCAGCAATAAATATATATGCTGAAGATAGTATGTATGAAGAAATAGCAAATCAAGTAAAAATATTAAATAAATTAGCAGTAGATGGAATAATTGCATCAGATGGTGGAGTAATAGATTTAATAAGAAACTTAGCTCCAGATATACCAATACACATAAGTACACAAGCAAATACTTTAAGTAGTCATACTGCAAATTTTTGGTATAGAAATGGTGCAAAAAGAGTAATACTTTCAAGAGAAATGAATAAAGAACAAATAAAATACTTAATAGATAACACACCACAAGGCTTAGAGACTGAAATATTTGTACATGGTGCAATATGTTGGGCATATTCAGGAAGATGTTATTTAAGTGATTTTCTATCTTGTAGAAATGCAAATTTAGGAGATTGTGCTCAAAGTTGTAGATGGGCATATAATATGTACTTAGAAGAAAAACAAAATCCAGGAAACCTAATGCCAATTGAAACAGATTCAAATGGTACATATATACTTTCATCTAAGGATTTATGTTTAATAAAAGACATTCCAGATATAATTGAAATGGGAGTAAGTAGTTTAAAAATAGAAGGAAGACTTAAATCTGAATATTATTTAGCAAGTGTAGTAAATGTATATAGAGCAGCTATAGATGATTATATGAAAGATCCTAAATCTTATGATTATACAAAATATTTAAAAGAATTAGAAAAAACAAAAACAAGAGGACTTACAGAATTTTTCTTCGCAGATAAAAATAATAAAGATTTTCAAGAATATGAAGGAAAACAATATAATCCAAATTATGAGTATGCAGCCCAAGTTGTTGAATACAATGAAGATAAATCTGTTTTAGCTGTAAAAAATAGACTTCAAGTAGGGGATAAAATGGAAATAATTATTCCATACAAAATAGATGTAGAAGAATTTACAATAAACAAAATGTGGAATGATGAAACTGGTGAAGAAATAGAATATGTAAATCCAGGAAAAGATGGTCAAAAGGTATTAATGCATTTACCTATGAAATGCGAAGAAGGTTGGATTATACGAAAGAAAAAGGCATAATAAATGTTAAAATACAATACAAAACCTCATAGGAAAATGTAATATAAATGTAATATTAAATTACTTGACTATATAGTAAAAATAAGTATAAAATAGATATGTAAAATTAATATAAGTAAAAAAGTTAAAAGAAAAATAGAAGGAGAAAAAACAAATGAAAATCGCTGAAAGCCTTGCGGCTGTATATATATATATATATCGTAGTATTTAATAAAATAACAATAAATAAGCATAGAGGAAAAACTATGTATTTTAGGCGTATTTAAAATACGCTTGAAGTGCATAGTTTTTTATTATATAAGTAAAATACAAGGGAGGAAAATATAATGGATAAAACAGGAAAAAACAAAAATTTTATGAGAAAAAATATTTTAAGAAAAATTGAAAAACAAATTAAAGGTATAACATTAATAGCTTTAGTAGTAACTATAATTGTCCTATTAATCTTAGCAGGAGTGGCACTTAACCTTACAATAGGGCAAAATGGAATATTTAGTAGAGCTAATGATACTGTAGTTATAAATGAAAATGCTAGTGTATATGAACAATTGCAAATGGTAATAGCAGATTATCAGATGGAAGATATTCAAAATAAAACAAGCACAAACATGTTAGATAAACTAGCAAGTAATGGAATTATAAATGAAGATAATACTTTAAATGTAGATACCTTAATGGGTAAAACTATGAAAACAGGAAAAGGAAGTATAGAAGAAGGAGATATATATGTTTTAGAGCAAAGAGAAAAAATAGCATCTACTTCAGATTCAACTTCAATCGGAGATTTAGACTATTATTTAATATATTATAATAGTGATAAAATAGATAAAAACTTAGGAATAGCTTTTGAAAATAATAGCAATAATAATTCAAATGTAAAGATTACAATTAGCAAAACTCCTGAAACAGAGAAAACGGGTGGAGTAATTTTAAAAGTAGAAAAAGTAGAAGGAATAAACACTACAATTAATATAAATGATATAGATATTAGTAAGTTAAATGAAGAACAAAAAAGAAATCTAATAATAAATGTAGATATGAAATTCTCTAACTACGAATGTTTGGAAGACTATTTACAAGGTAGAGGAATGGATGAGCAAGAATATTGGGATGAAATTGAAAATATAGATGGCTTTTTACTAGAAAGAATAGAATCTTTAAAAGACGAAGGAAGTGAAACAATTAACAGTTACATAGTTATTAATCCAGAAGAAAAAAAATCTAACTCATATTTAGCAACAAAAAATGGAAATTATACTTTTAAAGTAATAGACATTTTAAATGAAAAAACATATACAGAAACTGTAGAAGTAAATAATATAGATGAAAGTATGCCATACTACTTTGTAAAAGACAATGGAGGAATAGTTAATTTATTTGACAAAAACAAGAACGAAACAAATTTTGAAGAGGCATATATAATATATAATGAAGAAAAAATCGATATAACTGATTGTATAAGAAAAGAACAAGAAAATTGTTATGTTGTTCTTGGGGATGTTGTAGATAAATTAACTAGTATTGGAAAGATTGAAAATGAAGATGATTTATATGGCACTACACAAACATTTGAACTTGTTAAAGATGGTGTAAGTTATTTTGGAGATGTTTTAATGATATGGCTTATGTAAAAATATAACTAAATATAAAAAATATTTTTCAACCGGTCAGGCACAATAAAAAAGTTTAAGAATATAATAGAAGTATGATGTAAATGAAAATATGTATATATCTTTATAAATTATAAAGATATATACATACTATTCTATTGGAGGTGCATATATGTTAGAAATTACAATCTCTGGGTTCTTAGCTTTTTTAGGTAGTAGCCTGTTTATATTAGGATACATATCAAATAATAGTCTTTTTCCAGAAAGTTTATCACAAGAAGAAGAAAAAATATATGTGAAAAAAATGCAAGAAGGAGATATTGATGCAAAAAATATTCTAATTGAGCACAATTTAAGATTAGTAGCACATGTATGTAAAAAATATAATAATACTAATATTGACCAAGATGATTTAATATCAATTGGTTCAATTGGTTTAATAAAAGGTATAAATAGTTATAATCCAGAAAAAGCAATAAAACTTTCAACATATATTTCAAAGTGCATAGATAATGAGATATTAATGTATTTAAGGTCAAATAAGAAAACTAATTCAGAAGTTTATTTAGAAGATCCAATAGGAAAAGATAAAGATGATAATACAGTAAGACTAGGTGAAGTATTAGAGAATAATGATAAACCAATTGAAGAAGAAGTAGATTTAAAAATGAAAATTAGTAAACTCTATGAGAAAATAAAAAAAGTATTAAAAAATAGAGAAAGAACAATTATAGAATTAAGATTTGGTCTTAATGGAAAAGAGCCCAAAACACAAAAAGAAATAGCAAAAGATATGGGAATATCTCGTTCTTATGTATCTAGAATTGAGACAAAAGCAATTGGAAAACTAGCAAAAGAAATAAGAGAGTAAAATATTAGTGAATATAAAGAACAAAAGAAATTAATAAATTTATTAAAAATATTAAAAATATATTAAGATTTGGAAATGTAAACATTTTTAGTTTACATTTTTTAGATATTATGGTAATATATAATTCATAAAATAAAAGAGGAAAAATAAATGGAAAGTATAGCAATAAATTTTATATTATTTATAATTTACTCATTTTTAGGATGGCTTGTTGAAGTAATAAATTGTTCTATAGTAGAAAAAAAGTTAGTAAATAGAGGCTTTTTAATAAGCCCAATTTGCCCCATATATGGGTGTGGAGCAATATTAATTACACTAATATTAAGCAATTATAAAGATGATTGGTTTGTAGTATTTTGTATGGCAGTTATTTTATGTGGCTTGCTTGAATATTTCACAAGCTGGCTTATGGAAAAAATATTTCATGCAAGATGGTGGGATTATAGTAAAAATAAATTTAATATAAATGGAAGAATATGCCTAGAAACTATGGTTCCATTTGGAATACTAGGTTTAGTTATTATATACATATTAAATCCTTTCTTTTACAATATATTAAATTTAATACCAACAAATATTGCTGAAATTGTAAGCATTATTTTATTAATAATTCTTATAATAGATTCAATAGTTTCATTTAATGTAATTTCAAAAGTAACAAGTACTGTAAAAAAGGTAACTCAAGAAAATAAAAAAGATGATACTTATGAAATAACTGCAAAAGCAAGGGAACTATTAAAATCTAATTGGAAAGGAAGAAGAATATTAGATGCTTTCCCAGATTTAGAAACAATTAAAGAAAAAGTAAAAAAGGTTGCAACAGATACTGCCCTAAAAAGTAAAAAAGCAGTAGAAATGAGCAAAAAAGCTATAGAAAAAGGGAAAGAGGTTGCTAGTAAAAAAATAGATATAAGAAAAAAGGATAAATAGTAAAAATAAAAAATAGCTTAATTATTAATAATAATTAGGTTATTTTTTTATCCTTTTAGCAATACTTAGAAAATGAGGACTTTTAAGAGATATGTGAAATGTTTGTGAAAAATTAGCACTCTTACTTGTAATTTGCTAAAATAGTGATATAATATGTATGTAAAAGTTAAGTAGAACTTTTACAAATATATGTGCTAACTGTTATGGCGTCAACACATAAATATGAAAGGAAGTAGATTTATATGATGATGATACCAAGAAGAAACAGATTTGATTTATTGGATGACATTTTTACAGATCCATTTTTTGCAGAAGGTGATAGCAAAATAATGAAGACAGATATTAAAGAAAAGGGTGATAAATATTTAATAGATATTGATTTACCTGGATATGAAAAAGAGAACATTAAAATAGAAATTGAAGATGGATATTTAACTGTACATGCATCTAGCACAAGAAAAAATGAAGAAAAAGAAGAAGGAAAATTCGTTAGAAGAGAAAGATACGAAGGTGCTTGTTCAAGAAGTTTCTATATAGGTGATGAAGTTAAAGAGGAAGATATTAAAGCATCTTTCAAAAACGGTATATTAAAAATAGAAATACCTAAAAAAGATCAAAAGAAAGATTTACCTAATAAAAAATACATTCAAATAGGTGATTAATTTTAAAAAGCTATTTAAGTAGAACTTTTCTACTAAATAGCTTTTTTCTTAATTTAAAATGAAAAATCCAAAGTTTAAGTAACTTGCAAATAATATCCAAAGAATATATGGAATTTGAAGAACTCCTGCTAATTTATTCTTTTTATAAAAGTCAATTGCCATCATAATTACTAAAACATCTAAAAGCAAAACTTAGAAAAATATTAATAAAAATATTTAGTCAATGAATAAAAAGTTTTATATAAAAGATAATAATAAAAGATAAAAATTTAAAATGATAAATAAATAGCAAATTAAAAATAAAAAAGGAGGATAAAATGAATTCAGTATGGATTGAAAGTATAGATAAAATAAAATCAAATGGAGAACTTGCAGAAGATGCAAGTTGTGATGTGTGCATAATTGGAGCAGGAATTAGTGGAATAACTACAGCATATTATTTAACCAAAAGGGGCTACAAAGTTATAGGTATAGAAAAAGATGAAATAGGGCATGGCGTTACTGGTCATACTACTGCAAAAATAACATCACAGCATAATCTAATATACCATTATTTAAGTAAACAATATGGAATAAAGTTTGCTAAGAAATATTATGAAGCAAATGAAGAAGCTATAAAAAACATTGAAGATATTATAAGAAAAAATAATATAGATTGTGATTTTGAAAGAAAAGATAATTATATCTATACAATAAATGAGGAAAATATAGAAAAAATAGAAGAAGAGGCGGAGAGTTTAAAATATATAAATATAGATGCCAAAAAGGTAGAAAAAACTGATTTACCTTTTGAAATTAAGATGGGGATAGTATTTAAAAATCAAGCACAGTTTAATCCTCTTAAATATTTAAAAGGATTAGTTAAGTATATATTAGAGAATAATGGTAGAATATATACTAATTCATTATGTACAGATATAAAAAGAGATGATGATCAATACGAAATATATGCTAATGGAAAAAAAGTATATAGCAAATATGTAGTTTTAGCAAGTCAATATCCATTCTTAAAAGTCCCAGGATTTTATTTTGCTAAAATGTATCAAGCATCATCTTATGTAATAGGAATTGAGACAAAAGAAAAACTTCCAAAAGATATGTATTTAAGTATTGATGAACCAAACTTTTCTTTTAGAACATATAAAAATTTACTTTTAATAGGAGGCGCAGGACATAAAACTGGATCAAAAGTAGATTTTAATGAAACTTATGGAATACTTGAAAATAAAGCAAAAGAGTTATATCCAGAATCAATAGTAAAATATAGATGGTCAACAAGAGATGCAATAACTTTAGATAAAATACCATATATAGGAGAGTATTCAAACTTAATGCCTAATATGTATGTTATGACAGGGTTTAATAAATGGGGAATGACATCATCAAATGTGGCATCAAATATAATAGCAGATAAAATAACAAATGGGGCAAATATTTATGAGGATATATTTAAATCAACTAGATTAAAACCAATTACAAATAAAGATGAAATGAAAAATATGTTGGTAGATGGTACAAAATCACTAATATTAGATAGAATTAAAGCAGAAAATATAGAAACTGAGGATATAAAAAATAATTCAGGAGGAGTAATAGATATAGATGGTACAAAAGTAGGAGTGTATAAAGATGAAACAGGAAAGAAATTTTATATAAAACCAGTATGTACACACTTAGGATGTATATTAGAATGGAATGATGCAGATAAAACTTGGGATTGTCCATGTCATGGCTCAAGATATGATAGGTTTGGAAAAAATATATATGATCCAGGAATTAAGAACTTAGAAGTTTATGATTTTGAATAATAAAAATCCCTTCTTGAAATTATCAAGAAGGGAATAATTTATATAGTTTTAAACTGCTGCATGATGAATGTGTCTGTTTGAATTTTCTTCCGCTGGAAGCATATAGTCAACAATTGCATAAACTAAAGCACCAAGAAGAGCTGCAATCCAAGATATACCATAACCTGTAACAACATATTGAACAACATATAAAGTAATTGCACATAATACAAAACCAATAATACCTTTAACTATAGGATGAGTAAATAAAGAAGTAAAAGTACTTATTGCGAAATCGAGTACTGTTAAAAGTACAACTGCAAGAGCAATTATCCAAATGCTAGATGTAGCAAAACCCGGAGTAAAAAAAGCTGTTATACCTAAAACTATTATAGCAGTAATGAGTCTTCCAACAAATTGTGGAACTTTATTTGTATTCATATTAAACCTACCTTTCCTTTTATAAAAATTAATATTAGAAGATAAACAAAATAAATAATTTATTAATTTAATTATTTCCTAAATAAATTAAAATATTCATAATTAAAGAATAATAAAATGTTAAATGAGAACAATAATAGTAAAAAATATAAATAAAGGAAAATAAGTATGTTAATAAATTTTGTAAGAGCAATAATGGTATATATATTAGTTTTAATTGTAATGAGACTAATGGGAAAAAGAGAAATAGGACAACTTCAACCATTTGAACTTGTAATTTCAATAATGATAGCAGATTTGGCATCAATCCCTATGACTGATCCAGGGGTACCTATTTTTAATGGATTAGTACCTATATTAGGACTTCTTGCTATGCATCTTCTAATTACTGTGTTAAATATAAAATCAGTAAATTTAAGAAAAATTACTTGTGGCAAACCAACAATTTTAGTATATAGAGGGAAAATAGATGAAGAAGCTCTAAAAAAAGAAAGATTTACTATAAGTGAACTTCAAGAAAGATTAAGAGGAAAAGATGTATTCAATTTAGGAGATGTTGAATTTGCAATATTAGAAACAAACGGAGAAGTTTCAGTAATAACAAAACCAAATAAAAGAAACTTAACTCCAGAAGATATGAATTTAGATACGGATTATGAAGGTCTTCCATATGATTTAATAGTAGATGGAAAAATAATGTATGAAAACTTAAATAAAATAGGAAAAGATAAAAGATGGCTTTTAAAACAAATTGAAAAATTTAAATGTATGCCAGAAGATGTATTAATTGCAACAATGGATGGAAAAGGAAACTTTTTTTGCCAACAGAAAGAAAGGAAAAAGAATAAATGAAAAAAGAAGCTATTATTACTATAATTATTATAATCCTAATTTTTGCTGGAGAATGGATTACACAAAATTATACTAATAAAAAATTAAGCAAATTACAGGAAGACTTATCCTCTTTAAAAGAAGAAATATTAGCTGAAAATGATGTAGATACTTTAATACAAAAAACAGAAGATATATATAATAATTGGGAAAAAGAAAATGAAATTTTATCATATTATCTAGAACATAATGAATTAGAAAAAGTAAATACTCAAATAATCTTAATAAAAGGATATTTAGAATCAGATGCACCACAAGATTCTATACCAGATTTAGAAGAAGGAATATATATTTTAGAACATATAAAAGAAAAAGAAGCATTTAATTTAAAAAATATATTTTAAAAAAATTCACAAAATGAACATTGAAAATAATATAAAAACATGCTAATATTAACATATTATTTAGGAGGAAAAATTATATGGAAAAATTAATAATATTCGATAGTTTAACTGGTAATACAAAAATGTTAGCAGATAAAATATATGATTTTTATAATAAAAAAGGAGAAGAAATAAAAATAATAGATGTAAAAAAAGAAGATGAAGAAGAGATTCTAAATGCAATAAATAAATCAGATATAATTTATGCAGGATCTTGGACAGATAAAGGTGATTGTTCAGATAAAATGAAAAGTATATATGAAAAAATATTAAATAAAAAGATATTTGTATTTGCAACTTGTGGCTTTGGAGGAGATAAAACATATTATTCGAAACTTTTAGAAAGAGTAGAAAAACATATAAATAAAAGTAATCAAATTATAGGAAGTTTTTATTGCCAAGGAAAAATGCCTCTTAGTGTAAAAGAAAGATATATTAGTTTAATTAAAGCAAATCCAGAAGATAAAAAATTAAAAGTAAGTCTAGAAAATTTTGATAATGCTTTAGCTCATCCTAATGATGAGGATTTATTAGAGTTAGAAAAAGTATTAAAGGATATAAATTAGTAAGAATAAAAATAACGTACTTTTTAGGAAATCTACTATTTATAGCATATAAAATAGCTAGCACTAAATTAAATAGTGCTAGCTAAAAATTTATTATATTAAATTCATTTCTTTCATAGCTTTTTCTAATACTTCTTTATTTTTATCAGTTAGTTCAACTAATGGAAGTCTAGGAAGACCAAAGTCAAATCCAGTAAGTTTTAAAGCATATTTTACAGGAATAGGGTTAACTTCACTAAATAATGCACTAATTAAATCTAAAGCTTTTAATTGCATATCTAAAGCTTCTTTTAAATTACCATCAAAAAATTTAATACACATATCATGTGCAAACTTAGGAGCTACATTAGATAATACTGAAATAACACCAATTCCTCCAACAGATAATATTGGAATAACTTGGTCATCATTACCAGAATAAATATTTAAATTATCTTTGCATAGCTGTTTTATTTTAGTTATTTGAGATATATTGCTACTTGCTTCTTTTATTGCTACAATATTAGAAATTTTAGATAATTCTAAGCAAGTTTCAGGTAGAATATTTACACCTGTTCTACTTGATACACTATATAGAATAATAGGAAGCTTTGTACTTTCTGCAATAGCTTTGTAGTGAGCTATTAACCCTGCTTGTGTTGTTTTATTATAATAAGGTGTAACAACTAAGCAAGCATCACAGCCTACTTCTTCTGCATATTTAGTCATAGCAATTGCTTGAATAGTATTGTTTGAACCTGTTCCAGCAATAACTGGTACACGTTTTTTAGTAATGTCTACAACAAATTTTATTGCATCTTTTCTTTCTTTTTCAGTCATTGTTGCAGATTCACCAGTAGTACCGCAAACAATTAAAGCATCAACATTATTCTTAATTTGATTTTCAATCATCTCCTCAAAAACTTTAAAATTAATACCATTTTCATCAAATGGAGTAGCTAAAGCTGTTCCACAGCCTTTAAAAATAATAGGTTTCATTTAGAAACTCCTTTCCTTATAACTTATATGTTATAAGATTAGTAATTATAACTTTATAATAAATATAAAATAATAATTACAATACAGTAAGGTTAGAAAAACTAAGAATATAAATTATTATAATTCCAAAGTTTACCTTAAAGTAAATCTAGGATTATCTTATCATATTATATTGACTTTAGCAATTAATTAGACTAAAATTTAAGTTGAAAATGAATATAACTTTTTAATCCAAACAATATAGTGTTTTCGCATTTTCATCGCGGGTCGCTGCTTGCTCCAGCTCGAAAATGGAAAATCACTATATTGTTTGGAAACATAATAAATTTAGTATAATATTGCAAAAGAAAAGAGGAATAAATAAATGAAATATTACGAAATTTCTCGGAAAGAGTAATGAAGAAATTTATAAAATTTTAAAAACTGATTCAAATGGTTTAAGTACAAAAGAAGCCAACAAAAGGCTTGTAGAAAATGGACTAAATATAGTAGTTGAAAATAAAAAAAGAGGACCTATTTATTTTTTAGTAAATTCATTTAAAGATAAATTTATATTAATATTAGTTGTTTTAGCAATTATTAGTTTAATAAATAATGATGTTTTAGGTGCAATTATAATCATTATTTTAGGAATATTAAGTGCCTTAATTAGTTTTGCTCAAAATTATTCAACATATAGATTTAATGAAAAACTTAAATCAAAATTAAAAAGTAAAACTACTGTATTTAGAAATAAAGATAAAGATACAGTAATAAATACAGAAAATGTAGTTGTAGGAGATATTATTACTCTTACAGCAGGTTCAATAGTTCCAGCAGATTTAGTATTATTAGAGTCAAAAGACTTATTTGTCAATCAATCGGCTTTTACTGGTGAAAGTGTACCTATTGAAAAAATGGCGTCTAAAGGTGGAAAAGAAGAAGATGATGTATTTAATATACCTAATATTTGTTTAAAAGGTTCAAATGTAGTAAGTGGAAAAGGAATAGGTGCTGTTATAACAACCGGATTTGACACATATCTTGGAAAAATGAATAAAGAGATTAGTAAAAAAAGAGAACCTACAAATTATACAAAAGAAATGGATAGTGTTACAAAACTATTAATTAGATGTATGATAATAGTTTCAATTGCAGTATTTGTTCTTTTTGGGTTTATTAGAAATAACTGGAGTGAAGCACTTTTATTTGCACTATCTGTTGCAGTAGGTATAACACCAAGCATGCTTCCTATGATAGTAAATGTTAATTTAACAAAAGGTAGCAGAAGTCTAGAAAAGAAAAAAACTCTAGTAAAAAATATAAAAGCTATACAGAATTTAGGAACAATAGATACTCTTTGCACAGATAAAACTGGAACATTAACTCAAGATAAAATAGTTTTGCAAAAATACATAGACTTAAATGGTGATGAAGATTTATCTATTTTAAAATATGCATATTTAAATAGTTATTTAAGTACTGGTCTTAAAAATATAGTAGATAGAGCAATAATATCTTTTGGAAAAGAGCATAAAGTAGATATAGAAGGTTATTTAAAGGTAGATGAAATTCCTTTTGATTATACAAGAAAAAGAATGAGCATTGTTGTAAAAAAAGATGATTATACTTTAATTACAAAAGGTGCTTTAGAAGAAATTCTTAAAATATGTACTAAAGTAAATAATAAAGGAAAAGTAGAAAATATTACTAAAGAAAAAATAGATATAATAAATGAAAAAGCAAAAGAATTAGCTAAAAAAGGAATGCAAGTAATAGCAATAGCTAGTAAAAAAGAATATTCAGGCGTAAATGTATTTAATGCAAAAGATGAAAAAAATATGACTTTTATAGGGTTAGTAGGATTTCTAGATCCACCTAAAAAAGATGTTAAACAAACAATAAAAGATTTAAGAAAATATGGTATTAATACTAAAGTAATTACTGGAGATAATCCATATGCAACAGAAAATATATGTTCTTTAGTTGGAATAGAAGGAGATATTTTATTAGGCACAGATTTAGAAAAAATGACAGATGATGAGCTTAGTAAAAAAGTAGAAGAAGTAAATATATTTGCTAGAATGAATCCAATGCAAAAAGAAAGAATTGTTAAGGCTTTAAGAAAAAATGGACATGTAGTAGGATATATGGGTGATGGAGTAAATGATGCTGCATCATTACATAGTGCAGACGTTGGAATATGTGTAAATACAGGAGCAGATATAGCAAAAGAATCAAGTGATATAATTCTATTAGAAAAGAGCTTAAAGGTAATCTTAGATGGTGTTTTAGAAGGCAGAAAAGTTTATGCAAATATAGAAAAATATATGAAACTCGCAATCAGCTCAGATTTTGGAGATGTATTTAGTATATTAATTGCAAGTATATTCTTACCATTTTTACCACTTCTTCCAATACAGATGCTAATTCAAGATTTCTTATTCCAATTTTCTCAAATTGCAATACCTTATGATAGTGTAGATGAAGAATATATAATTAAGCCTAGAAAATGGAATACTAAAAACCTAGGAAGATTTATGGTAGTTATGGGAATGACAAGTTCAGTTATAGATGTGCTTTCATTTATAATATTCTGGTTTATACTTGGATATAACTCAGTATCTAATGAAGCATACTTCCAAACAGCTTGGTTTATTGAATGTTTAATATCTCAAACATTAATAATACATTTTATACGTACAGAAAAAGTGCCATTCATTCAGTCCAGAGCAAGCAAACCTTTAGCAATAATGTCATTAGTTACTGTTATAGGAACTATAATTGTACCACTTATTTTAAAAGGAATACCAGAATTTCATTTTGTAATTTTACCAATTAAATTTTATTTAATTGTTTTAATATTAAATCTATGCTATACTGTTCTTGCACAAGTTGTAAAGAAAATATATATTAAGAAATACCATGAATGGTTATAAAAATAAAAGGAGGACAAAATGGGACTAAAAGTTCAAAATGTGAGTAAAACATTTGGAAAAAAGCAAGCAGTAGATAATATCTCATTTGAAATGAATAAACCAGGAGTATTTGGACTTCTTGGAACAAATGGCGCTGGAAAATCTACAACAATAAGAATGATTTTAGGAATATTAAAAAAAGATTCTGGTAAAATTACTTGGAATGGAAAAGAAGTTGAAAGAAAAAATGTAAAATTTGGATATCTACCAGAAGAAAGAGGTATTTATCCTAAAATTAAAATATATGACCAATTAATGTATTTTGCTGAATTAAAAGGTATGAAGAAAAAAGATGCAAAATTAGCAATTGACTTTTGGTTAAAAAGATTAGAAGTAGAAGAATATAGAAATTTACAAGCTGAAAAATTATCTAAAGGAAATCAGCAAAAAATTCAGTTTATAACAGCAGTACTAAATAACCCAGAACTCTTAGTAATAGATGAGCCTTTTAGTGGGTTAGATCCAATAAATACAGAGCTACTTAAATTAGCTATTTTAGAATTAGTAGAAAAAGGTACATACATTATAATGTCAAGTCACCAAATGGCATCAATAGAAGAATTTTGCACAGATATATTGATTCTAAATAGAGGAAAAACAATACTTAGTGGTAATTTAAAAGAAATAAAAGAAAGTTATAAAGCAAATAAAGTAGAACTTATAACTAAGATAGATGTTTCAAAAGAAATAGAAGAAGTAGGATTAAAAATTATAAAAAACTTAGAAAATCATTATGAAATAGCAATTAGTGATGAAAAAGAAGCACAAATGTTACTTAAAAATTTAATATCTAAAAATATTGAAATAGAAAAAATGGAAGTAAAAAAGCCAAGCCTTAATGATATTTTCATAGAAAAGGTAGGTGATAAATAATGAGAAGTTTATTTACAGTAATATCTTTTACAATTAAAGACATGGTAAAGAGAAAATCTTTTATCATATCTAACATTATAATATTATTAATAATAGTTATAGGATTTAACGTACCTAAATTTTTAAGTGGAATAAAAGATGAAAATACAAAAGTAACAGTACTAGATTATGAAAATATTTTTGAAGGAAGACTAGATAATCTTCATGAGCAATTTTTAGAATTAGGTTATGATGTACAAGTAGATAAAGAAAGTTCAAAAGAAGAGGTTCAAGAAAAAGTTAAAAATAAAGAAATATCATCTGTACTTATTTTAAAAGAAATAAATAATAGTATATATTTTGAATATTTAGTAGATGGCATAGGACTAAATACAACAGTTCCAACAGATTTAATTAATACCATACAATATACATATATTAATATGAAACTTGCAAAGTTAGGTATTCCAGAAGAAAATCTTCCTACAATTAGTACTGAAACTAATATAACTGTTACTTCACTTTCAACTGATGAAAGTTCAAGCAATATATTTGTAATGATGATACTATCAATTGTATTATTTTATGCAATATATTTTTATGCATACCAAGTATCAAGTTCTATTACAATTGAAAAAACATCAAGAATAATAGAAACTTTAGTTACATCAACAAGCCCTAAAATAATAGTACTTGGTAAAACAATTGGAATTGGCTTAATTGGTATAATGCAAACTTTAATACTAATATTAGTTGCAATATTTTCAGCAAAGGCATTTTTACCGACGGAAACTGCTAAGGCTATATTTGAAATGATGAAATTAAGCCCACAGATGATAGGATTAATTGCAGTATATTATCTACTTGGTTATTCACTTTATGCTCTTTTATATGCTTTAACTGGTTCAACAGTTTCAAAACCAGAAGAAATACAATCTGCAAATGGACCAGTTGCAATACTTGCAGTTATAGGATTCTACCTTTCATATTTTACTATGATGAATCCAACAAGTAACCTAAATGAAATAGCAGCATTAGTTCCAATATCTTCACCATTTTGCATGCCATTTAGAGTAATGATGGGATTATCTAGTACAAATGAAGTGATATTATCTATAGCCATTTTAATAGTTACAATATTTATTGTCTCAAATATATCTATAAAAATATATTCGTCTGCAATATTAAATTATGGTGAAAGAATATCTTTAAAGAAGATGTTTGGAATGTATAAGAGTAAAGATTAATAAGAAAAGAAAGTCTATAAAGGCTTTCTTTTTAATATTAAAAATTAATAATAATTTACGGTAGAGCGAAAAAACTTGATTATAAACTTATTAGAATGTATAATATAGAAAAATTAAATCGAGAAAGGACAAAAAAATGTTAAACGGCAAATTTGTACACTTACATATTCATAGTGAGTTTAGTCTTCTTGATGGAGCAAACAGAATAAAAGACCTGCCAGTAAGAGCTAAAGAACTTGGAATGGATGCTATGGCAATTACAGACCATGGTGTTATGTTTGGTGCAATAGACTTTTATAAAGCTTGCAAGGCAAATGGAGTAAAACCAATAATAGGTTGTGAAGTATATGTAGCACCAAGAACTATGAAAGATAAAGATCCAGTATTAGATTCAAAATATAATCATTTGATATTACTTGCTAAAGATAATGATGGATATAAAAACTTAATAAAATTAGTATCTTTAGGTTTTACAGATGGCTTTTACTATAAACCACGTATAGATAAAGAAGTTTTAGAAAAATACCATGAAGGTATTGTTTGTTCAAGTGCGTGCCTAGCTGGAGAAATTCCATCTAAAATACTTATGGGAGATATAGAAGGTGCCAAAAAGTCTGCACTTTGGTTTAAGAATTTATTTGGCGAAGACTATTATTTAGAAATTCAAAACAATGGAATAAAAGAGCAAGTAATGGTAAATCAAAAGCTAATTCAAATGGCAAGAGAATTAGATATACCGTTATTAGCTACAAATGATTCACATTATTTAAGAAAAGAAGATGCATATAACCATGAAGTACTTTTATGTATTCAAACTGGTAAAAAGATGTCAGATCCGGATAGAATGAGATTTGAAACAGATGAGCTATATGTAAAATCTCCTGAAGAAATGATGGAGTATTTTAAAAATGTGCCAGATGCTATTGAAAATACAGTAAAAGTAGCAGAAAAGTGTAATGTAGAATTTGAATTTGGACATACAATTCTTCCTAATTATGATGTACCAGAAGAATTTGCAACTCATTTTGATTATTTAAAAAAGCTGACAGATGATGGTATAAAAAATAGATATGGTGAAAATCCACCAAAAGAAATATTAGAAAGAGAAGAATATGAACTAGGTGTAATTAACAAAATGGGATACACAGATTACTTCTTAATAGTATGGGATTATGTACATTTTGCGAAATCACATGATATTCCAGTAGGACCAGGACGTGGTTCAGGTGCAGGTTCAATAGTAGCATATGCAATAGAAATAACAGATATAGACCCAATAAAATATGGACTTATTTTTGAAAGATTTTTAAACCCTGAAAGAATAAGTATGCCTGATTTTGATATAGATTTTGATTATGAAAAAAGACAAGATGTAATAGATTATGTATCTAAAAAATATGGTCATGACCATGTATCTCAGATTATAACTTTTGGAACCATGTCAGCAAGGATGGTAATTCGTGATGTTGCAAGGGTATTAGATGTATCTTATGCAGAAGCGGATAAACTTGCTAAGATGATACCAAATGAGCTTCATATAACAATAGCTAAAGCTATGGAGCAAAATAAAGAATTAAAAGATATGTATGATGGAAATAATGAGATTCATAATTTATTAGATATAGCAATGGCATTAGAAGGACTACCAAGACAGGCATCAACCCATGCCTGTGGAATAATAATTGCTCGTGAGCCAGTTGTAAATTATGTACCACTTTTTGCTAGAGATGATATCATTTCAACTCAATACATAATGACAACTCTAGAAGAACTTGGACTACTTAAAATGGACTTTTTAGGATTAAGAACTTTAACAGTTATAAGGGATGCAATAGAATTAGTAAAACAGAATAAAGGTATTGATGTAGAATTTGATAAAGATATGAATGACCCTAAAGTATATAAACTTTGGCAAGATGGTGATTCAATTGGAATATTTCAATTTGAATCACAAGGAATGACAAACTTTATGAAAGAATTAAAACCAGACTGCTTAGAAGATATTATAGCTGGAGTTTCTTTATATAGACCAGGACCAATGGACCAAATACCAAGATACATAGCTAATAAAAAAGACCCAGAACATGCTGTATATACTCACCCAAGTTTAAAGCCAATTTTATCTGTAACTTATGGCTGTATGGTTTACCAAGAGCAAGTTATGCAAATAGTAAGAGATTTAGCAGGATATTCTTTAGGTAGAGCTGACTTAGTTAGACGTGCTATGGGTAAGAAAAAGTTAGATGTAATGGCAAAAGAAAGAGAAAACTTTGTTCATGGAAAACTAGATGAAAATGGAAATGTTGAAATACCAGGATGTATAAGAAATGGTATAGATGAAGTATCTGCAAATAAAATATTTGATGAGATGGCAGAATTTGCAAAATATGCATTTAATAAATCTCATGCTGCATGTTATGCAGTAGTTGCATATAGGACAGCATATTTAAAAGCTTACTTCCCAGCAGAATTTATGGCAGCAATGCTAAATAGCTTTTTAGGAAATCTAGATAAAGTACCTATATACATAGATGAATGTAAGAAAAAAAGTATTGAAATATTAAAACCAGATATAAATGAAAGTTTTACTAAATTTACAGCATCAGGTAATTCTATAAGATTTGGCTTAGGTAGTATAAAAAATGTTGGACTTCAAGCAGTAGACAATATAGTAAATGAAAGAGAAAAGAATGGAAAGTATAAAGATTTTACAGACTTTTGTGAAAGAATATATGGAGAACAAGTAAATAAAAAGTGTATAGAAAGCTTAATAAAAGCAGGAACATTTGATAGCCTAGGAAAAACAAGGGCTACTTTAATTGCATCATATGAAGGAATAATAGATATGATTGCAGATTCTAAAAATCAAGCTTTCTCTGGACAAGTTACTATGTTTGATATAGGTAATAAAAGTGACGAGCTTCAAAAAATGAAATACAATTATACAGAACTTAAAGAATATTCAGAAAAAGAGCTTCTTTCAATGGAAAAAGAAATGCTTGGAATATATATTTCAGGTCATCCTTTAGAAAAATATAAAAGTATAATAGAAAAAATAGCTAATGTAAATATATTAGAACTAAAAGAAGCCAATGAAGCAATGTCTGAAACAGAAGAAGAAGCTTTAGATAATAATGTAGAAAATGTTCCTAATATTCAAAAAAATATAAAAGATGGACAAAGAGTTAGATTTGTAGCAATAATTAATAAAATAAAGAAAAAGTTTACTAAAAATAATAAAATAATGGCTTTTGTAACAGTAGAAGATTTATATGGCACTTGCGAGGTTATAGTATTTGAAAGTTGTTATAATAAATGTTCTAATCTATTACTTGAAGAATCAATTGTTGTAATTGATGGTAGAGTTAGCATGAAGGAAGATTCTGATGTAAGCATTATAGCAAATTCTATTGTAGACATTGAAGATGAAGAAGGTATAAAAAATTTACTTAATAGTGGATATCACAGTAATTATTTAAATAAATCAAATACATTTAGCAATTCAAGTAATAATTTAAGCTCATTAGAAAAAGATTTATTAAATGTTTCAAAGAAAAAGAAGTTAACATTAGAAATTACAAATTTAGGAGAAGAAAATAAAGAAAAACTAAGAGGAGCAATAAGATTCTTTATGGGAGATAGAAATAATACTCCTGTATATGTAAAGCAAGGAGATAAAATAAGCAGTTGCGGAGCAATATTTGCAGATGAAGAAATTATAAATGAATTTGCTGATATTGTAGGAAAAGAAAATGTAGTTTATGAATAATTAAAATATTTTTCAAAAAACTATTGCATAAAAAATTTTTTAGTGGTATAAAATAGTTGGTACGATATTGATGTCGTTTATTTCTAAAAAAGATTTAAACACATTAATTGTTAAAGATAGGTAAAAAAAAAACGCTTTTTTTACCTATCTTTTTCATTTTTTTAGAGTTAATTATTTTTAAATATATTCTCTATTTTAAATGCACCAAAAGAATAAATGTGCCTTTAAGCGTGGGCAGGAAAGGAAGTAGCAAAACATGAAATTTATATTTATAACAGGAGGAGTAGTATCAGGTTTAGGAAAAGGAATGACAGCAGCGTCATTAGGTAGACTATTAAAAAATAGAGGATATAAGGTAGCTAATCAAAAGCTAGATCCATATATAAATGTAGACCCAGGAACAATGAGCCCATATGAACACGGAGAAGTATTTGTAACAGAAGATGGAGCTGAAACAGATTTAGACTTAGGACATTATGAAAGATTTACAGATGAAAATTTAACAGGTAATTCAAGTATTACAAGTGGAAAAATATATTTAGAAGTAATTGAAAAAGAAAGAAAAGGAGATTACTTAGGAAAAACAGTACAAGTAATTCCACATATTACAGATGCAATAAAAGAAAAAATATATAATTTCAAAAAGCAAGGTGTAGATATAGTTATAACTGAAATAGGTGGAACTGTAGGAGATATAGAAAGTCAGCCTATGCTAGAAGCAATAAGACAAATTGGAATAGAACAAAAAGAAGTAGATACTGTATTTATCCATGTAACTTTACTTCCATATATATCAGGTTCAAATGAGCTAAAATCTAAACCTACTCAGCATTCAGTAAAAGAACTTCAATCTTTAGGTATTATGCCAGACATATTAGTATGTAGAGCAGATGAAACTATTCCTGAAAAAATGAAAGAAAAAATTGCGTTATTTTGCAATGTAAAAAAAGAAAATGTTATAGAAAATAAAACTGTAGATAATTTATATGAACTTCCTCTAATGCTAGAAAAAGAAGGCTTAGCTTTAGCAGTATGTAAAAAACTAAATTTGAAAAATAAAAAGGCTAAAAATGATGAATGGGAAAAGTTAATAGAGAAAATTAAAAGTGTAAAAGATAAAACTGTAAATATTGCAATAGTAGGTAAATATACAAAATTAGAAGATTCATACTTATCTGTTATAGAAAGCGTAAAACACGCAGGGTATGAAAATAATGTAAAAACAAATGTTGAATTAGTAGATAGTGAAAAAATAAATTCTTCTAATGTAAAAGAAATTTTAAAGAAATATAATGGAATAATTGTACCAGGTGGATTTGGAGATAGAGGAATAAATGGTATGATAGAAGCTATTAAATATGCAAGAGAAAATAAGATACCATTTTTAGGAATATGTTTAGGAATGCAAATGGCGGTTATAGAATTTGCAAAAGATGTATTAAAATTAGAAGATGTAAATTCAGAAGAATTTGAACCAAATGCTAAAAATCCAGTAATACACATAATGGAAGAGCAAAAGAAAATATATAAAAAAGGAGGTACTATGAGACTTGGTGCATATCCTTGCCAATTAGTAGATAATAGTATGGTTAAAAATTTATATAAAAAGGATGTAATAGAAGAAAGACATAGACATAGATATGAATATAATAATGATTATAGAGAAAAGATGGAAAAAGCAGGGCTAAAGATAGCAGGATTGTCACCAGATGGCAATTTAGTAGAAATAGTAGAACTAGAAAATCATCCATATTTTGTAGGATGCCAATTCCATCCTGAATTTAAATCAAGACCAAATAAGCCTCACCCATTATTTGTAGAGTTAGTTGCAAAAAGCATTAAATAATTAATCATACTTATTAGAAATATATTTATTAAATCTATTGACTTTTTTACATAATAGGTAGTAAAATAGTTTATATCATATATAAAAACTATATATAAGACACGGTAAATAAAAAAGACTTTTTAAGAGAGCTAGTGATGGTGAGATGCTAGTAAGAAACTATTTATTTATTATCACTTATATGTTGCTTAGGCGAAAATATAAAATAAAAATATGTTATTAGCATAAGCCGTAAATCTGCGTTAAAGATATTAAGTGAAAAGAATATTAAACATATAAATTCTTTTAAATTAGGTGGTACCGCGGAAAGACTTCGTCCTATAAAGGATAGAAGTCTTTTTTTTACCTAAGAAAACCCAGGAGGGACGTTCCTTTTTGGGTGATTATGTAAAAAAGATTATTCTAATTAATTAAAAACCCAAAAAGGAACGTCCCTCTTGGGTTATAGGAGGTAAAATTATGGAAAAAGAAAAGAAAGATTACAGTCAAACACTTAACTTACCCAAAACAGATTTTCCTATGAGAGGAAATTTACCTGAAAAAGAACCAGGTATCTTAGAAAATGTTTTTGAAAATGGGTTATATGAAAAAGTATTAAAGAAAAACGAAGGACATCCAAGTTTTGTACTTCATGATGGTCCTCCATATGCTAATGGAGAAATTCATGCAGGACATGCTTTAAATAAAATATTAAAAGATACAATTGTAAGATATAAGTCAATGAAGGGATACTATTCACCATATATACCAGGTTATGATACACATGGTATGCCTACTGAGAAAAAAGCAATTGAAAAATTAGGACTAGATAGAAGTAAAATACCTGTAACTAAATTTAGAGATACTTGTAGAGACTTTACAAAAAAATATAAAGATATTCAAACAGAAGGTTTCAAACGTTTAGGAGTACTTGGTGATTGGGAACATCCATATATTACTTATGATCACAAAATGGAAGCAAGACAAATTGGTGTATTTGGAGATATGTATCAAAAAGGATATATATATAAAGGATTAAAACCAGTTTATTGGTGTACAGATTGTGAAACAGCTTTAGCTGAAGCTGAAATCGAATATAAAGATGTTGAATCAACTTCAATATATGTTAAATTTCCAGTAGTAGATGGAAAAGGAGTATTAGATAATGAAAATACTTATATAGTAATTTGGACAACTACACCTTGGACTTTACCTGGAAATGTTGCAATTACAGTAGGACCAGAATTTGAATATAGCTTAGTAAAAACAAATGTTGGTAACTTAGTAATAGCAAGTGAGCTTCTAGAAAAAGTTATGAAAATTGCTGAAATAGAAGACTACGAAGTTATAAAAACATTTAAAGGAAAAGATTTAAAGGGAGTAGAGTGTAGGCATCCATTCTTAGAAAGAAATTCAGTAGTAGTTCTAGGCGGTGAAGATGGAGTAAATGTTACTTTAGAAGAAGGTACGGGAGCTGTACACACTGCACCTGGATATGGTAAAGAAGACTATTTGCAAAGTTTAAAAGATAACCTAGAAATAAAAGTTGCAGTAAATGATAAAGGTGTTCAAACAGAAGAAGCTGGACCATTTGCTGGTATGTATTATGCTAAATCTAATAAAGAAATAACAAAATGGTTAGATGAAAATGGATATCTATTAAAAGCAGTAAAAATAATGCACTCTTATCCACATTGCTGGAGATGCAAAAATCCAATAATCTTTAGAGCAACACCACAATGGTTTGCATCAGTAGATGGATTTAGAGATGAAGTTTTAAAAGCAATTAAAACTGTAAAATGGCATCCAGCATGGGGCGAAGAGAGAATGACTGAGATGATAAAAGGCAGAAATGATTGGTGTATATCTAGACAACGTACATGGGGAGTTCCACTTCCAATATTCTATTGTGAAGAGTGCGGTGAGCCTTATGTTACAAAAGAATCAATTGAAAAAATTCAAGATATATTTAGAGAAGAAGGAACAAATGCATGGTGGGCAAAAGAAGCAAAAGAACTTATGCCAGATAATGCAAAATGTTCTAAATGCGGATGCACTCATTTCAAAAAAGAAACAGACATTATGGATGTATGGTTTGATTCAGGCTCAACTCATCAAGGTGTTTTAGTTGAAAGAGGATTAAGTTACCCTGCAGACCTTTATCTAGAAGGAAATGACCAATATAGAGGATGGTTCCAATCATCACTACTTACATCAGTTGCAACAAAAGGTATAGCTCCATATAAAGAAGTATTAACACATGGATTTGTAACAGACGGACAAGGCAGAAAAATGTCTAAGAGTTTAGGCAATGGTGTATCACCAATAGATGTTTGCAAAAAATATGGTGCAGATATATTAAGATTATGGGTATTATCTGCAGATTATTCAATGGATGTAAACTTATCTGATGATATACTAAAAGGTATTTCTGATGTATATAGAAAAATAAGAAATACAGCAAGATATATACTAGGAAATACAAATGACTATGATCCAGAAAATCCAGTTCCTTACGAAGATTTAATGGAAATAGATAAATGGGCATTAACTAGACTTAATAAATTAATTCGTGATTGCACTAAAGATTATGATGAATATGATTTTGCAAATTGCTATCATGATATTAATCAATTCTGTGTTGTAGATATGAGTAGCTTCTACTTAGATATAATAAAAGATAGATTATATACAGAAAAAGCTGATTCTTTAGAAAGAAGAGCAGCACAAACAACAATGTATTATATCTTAGATGCTATTGTAAAAATCTTAACTCCAATGATATCATTTACAGCAGAAGAAATATGGAAAACAATGAAACATACAGAAAAAGAAAATGTTGAAAGCCCAATGCTTGCAGATTATCCTACTCCAAATGAAAAATGGGATAACAAAGAATTATCTAAAAAATGGGATAAAATAATTAAATTAAGAGACATTGTTTCAAAAGAATTAGAACTTGCAAGAGCTAATAAAACAATAGGAAACTCATTAGATGCGAAAGTTACAATCTATGCAGAAGGTGAAGAATATAGCTTCTTAAAAGAAAATGAAGAATTAATAAAACTTGTATTAATTGTTTCAGGTCTAAAAATAGAAGAAAACAAACGTAAAGAAGAAAAAATGGGCATTAAAGTAGAACATGCTGATGGAGAAAAATGTGAAAGATGCTGGATGTATGATGAACATACAGAAGATGGTCTATGCCCAAGATGCAGAAAAGTACTAGGTAAATAATTACTAAAGAATAATAAAAAATAAATGCGAAGGATAAAATCCTTCGCATAATTTAATTTATGCTAGATAAAATATCTGTAGCTTTCTTTTTGTAACTTTCTAGTTTCTCATAAGCTTCTCTTATTGAACAATTATCTGTATCAATATTAGATAATTCTTCAAGAAATTGTTGAATGCTAGATTTTACTTTGTACTGTGAATAATTGAATATTACTTCAGAAGTAGGGTCAACAATTTTAAGAGTATAATTGCAATGAGAAAGTATTTTTGAATACTTTTCAAGAGAAGTTGTAGGAAAACCACATTTTAAAATATTGTCTGTAAGGTTTGTAAGCTTTAAACCAAGAATATTAGAGGCTAAAATTGCATCTTTATCAATAAATAGATAAAAAATTCCTGATTTGAATAAGTATAAAACATTATTCTCATTTGAAGATTTTTTTAAATAAACATATACATCATAAAGTTTACTCATATAAAACCTCTTTTCTTTAGTAAGATTTAATAAAATATATTTATTATAGTAAACATTATATATTAGATTACAATTTATGGCAATATTAAAAATAAATTTTAAAAATATATTGACAAATAAAATAATTAAATATAGAATAATGTCGAAAGATAGAATATAAAATCAAAAGAAAAGGAGAGAAGGACAAATGACAAACGCTGAAAGCCTTGCGGCTGTACACACACACACACACAC
>CAWVEX010000023.1:0-64016 GCA_963928415.1 Bacillota bacterium
TATAATTCTGTTCTTTTAGTAGTACTTAAACTACCGCAATTTTATTGGTTTCTCAAAAGATTCATTGTTTACTTTTCAATGTACTTTTTGTTCCTGACCGGAACGTTTTTTATTATACTATATTGCCTTTTAAATGTCAACATATTTTTGAAATATTTTTTAATTTTTTTAACAGTTTAAAGGGCAAAATAAAAAACTAGTTTTTGCTGTAATTTGTTCTTATGTAGTATCTCTTAACTAATTTCCTTCGTACGAATATATGATAACATGAATTTAATATTAAGTCAACACTTTTTTTGAATTTTTTTAATATTTTTTGTAAGAATTTAAAAATTTATTTTTATGCATACTTTACAATAATTTTTTTCCTAAAAAACTCTAAGTATATTTTGAATTTTTATGGAAATAATTATCTTAAAAGATAAATTTTGTTTATATATTTTTTACTGTATTATTTTTTAACTACACTTTGTGATAGTAATTCTTTATAAAATATAAACATTTTAAGGAGGTTTTCTTTGATAAACAAGGTTGAAATTTGCGGTGTTAATACTGCTAAATTACCTGTACTATCAAATGAAGAAAAAAATGAACTATTAAATAAAATAAAAAATGGAGATGAAAAGGCAAGGCAAGATTTTATTAATGGTAATTTAAAGTTAGTTTTAAGTGTTATAAAAAGATTTAGATTTAAAGCTGAAAATGCTGATGATCTTTTTCAAGTTGGTTGTGTTGGATTAATTAAAGCATTAGATAATTTTGATTTATCTCAAAATGTACAATTTTCTACTTATGCTGTTCCTATGATAATTGGTGAAATTAGAAGATATTTAAGAGATAATAATCCTATTAGAGTTAGTCGTTCTATGAGAGATTTAGCATATAGAGCTTTAATGATTAAAGAAAGTATTACTAAAAAAACACAGAAGGAACCAACTATTGAACAAATTGCTAAAGAATTAGGTGTTGATAAAGAAGAAATTGCTTTTAGTTTAGATGCTATTCAAGATCCTGTTTCTCTTCAAGAATCTGTTTATGGAGATAATACCGATAACATATATATAATGGATCAAATAAGTGACAAAAAAAACACTGATGAAAAGTGGACTGAAAATATTGCACTTAGTGAAGCTATGAAACATCTTACAAAAAAAGAAAAAGTTATTATATCTAAAAGATTTTTTGAATGTAAAACTCAAATGGAAGTTGCTGATGAAATAGGAATATCTCAAGCTCAAGTTTCTAGATTAGAAAAAACAGCAATTAATCACATAAAAAGGTTTTACAAATAATTTTTAATATATTAATTCTTTTGGTTTTATTAATAACTAATAATATTTTTACTTCATAATTTCTTCATATAACTAATATAATTATATAGTAAAAAATTTAACTTATATTTTTTCTTTGTTATATTAATATATGAAAGGTATGGTGATTTTATGGGGCAAAAAGGAATGGATTTTAGGCATAAAGAAGTTATAAATATTAGGGATGGTAAAAAGCTTGGTTATGTTCAAGATGTTTGCGCAGATTTGCAATCCGGAAGTATTACCTCAATTATAGTTCCACGGAACAAGCAAACCTTTTAGTATGTTTGCAGGAAACAATGAAATTGTAATAGAATGGAATAAAATAAAATGTATCGGTGAAAATGTAATTTTAGTTGAAATTTGATTTTACGTTGGGGACAGTCCCCAACGTAAAATTATCCTGTTTTGCTCAATATTTCTTTTTTCATTTTATTTATTATTTTTTTTTCTAGTCTAGATATATAACTTTGAGATATTCCAAGCATATCAGCTACTTCTTTTTGTGTTTTTTCTGTCCCTGTTTTAAATCCAAATCTTAATTCCATTATATTTTTTTCTCTACTATTTAATTTAGATATAGAAACTTTAAGTAGTTTTTTATCAACTTCATCTTCTATACCTCTTGAAGTTATATCATCATCAGTTCCTAATATATCTGAAAGAAGTAATTCATTTCCATCTCCATCTTGATTTAATGGTTCATCTATAGAAATTTCACTTTTAAGTCTATTACTTCTTCTTAGATGCATAAGTATTTCATTCTCAATACATCTTGATGAATATGTTGCAAGTTTTATATTTTTATCACTATTAAAAGTATTAACTGCTTTCATTAATCCTATTGTTCCAATAGAAATTAAATCTTCAAGACCAACTCCTGTGTTTTCAAATTTTTTAGCTATGTATACAACAAGTCTTAAATTATGTTCTACTAATTTCTTTTTAGCATCACTATCTCCATTAGATAATTTTTCTATTTCTACTGCTTCTTCTTTTGCATCTAATGGAGCTGGCAGGTTATCATTTCCACCTATATAAAATATGTTTTCAAAATCTTCATCTTTTTGAATGTACTTTTCGTACATTTTGCTTAATATTTCTAAAATTTTCATCTTGGCTTTCTCCTTCTAATAATTCCAAACCTATTAGCGCATGATAGTCTTTACTTATTTTTTTATCATACATTCCAATTATGACATTATAAATATATTCCTCTTTATCTTCATACTCTATTTTTACAAAGTCTGGTTTTACTCCTATTAACATTCCATTTTGTTTTCCAATTGAATTGAATGGAATTATTTTTAATTTTAATTTTTCTATGTTTTCTTCATCACCTCCTATAATTTTTTCTAAATCTATATTGCATAAATTTTTTACCTTCCCTTTTTCTACAATTATTACAGGCTTATTAGTTATTGGATCTTTTAAAGTATTTCCTGAATCTAAATATGCTTTTACTTCAGTTTTTTGTCTATTTATACATATTTCTAAATTACATATCATATCTTTTTTCTTTAATTGCCTTTTATTTATTTGAAATGCTATTTGTATTACGAAAAATCCAAGAAGTCCAGCTATTATTGTCATTTTCATTGGATATGTTCCAACTAATACTCCGTCTTTAAATACTATACTTTTAGGGCTTATCATATAAAGTAATGCTAATGCGCATCCTCCCATTACAAATGATGTTAGATAAAAAAGCAATATAGTTTTCAACATTTTTCTTACATTTTGTGGATTAAATGCTATATATATCATTATTATCGATAATAATATTTTCATAAATAAATTTGAATATATTGGAATTATATTTAAATATGAAATAATCGCATATGCTCCTCCAAATATACTTGATAAAATAAGTCTTAACTGTTTTATTTGGATTTTTTGTATAAATCCTGTTGCAAATAATATAATGTAATTCATAAGTAAGTTTTCTATGAAAACTATATCTAAGTAAATTGTCATTTAAGTTTCCTTTTCTAATTATTATTCCTAGTTTAAATTTCTCTTGTATATTTTTATTTTGTCCTTATAGTATGTTATTTATTTTGTTATTGTTATTTTAGAATTAATTAACTAAAAAAGCTGTCATATTTATGGACAAAAAAATAAAAAATGAGCGACTTTTTTCGCTCATTTTTTCAAAAACAAAAACCCAAAAGGGACGTTCCTTTTTGGGTTAAAATCAGAAAAGAAACATTACCTTTGTTCTTTTGTGATATATACAGTAAAAACCCAAAAAGGAACGTCCCTTTTGGGTTTTATTTTATTTTCCTAAATTTTTATTCTTTTTTAAGAATGGTGGTATGTCTAAGTAATCTGTTCCACTATCACTATTTGGAACTGGTGTTGATGATTTTGTTGGCCATGCTGATTTTCCTATTGTTGTTTCTTTTGCACCTGGTTCTTTATCAAATCCTGTTGCAATAACAGTAATTACTATATCTTCATCTAGGCTCTTATCTATTACTGCACCAAAGATAATATTAGCTTCTGGATCAACACTTCTTTGTACAAGTTCAGCTGCTGTATTTACTTCATGTAATCCTAAGTTTTCACCACCAGTTACATTTATAATAACACCTCTTGCACCTTCTATAGTTGTTTCTAGAAGTGGGCTTTGGATAGCTTGTTTTGCTGCATCTTCTGCTCTATTTTCTCCAGATGCTCTACCAATACCCATGTGAGCCATACCTGTATTAAGCATTATAGTTTTAACATCTGCAAAGTCTAGGTTTACTAAACCTGGTACTTTTATTAAGTCAGATATACCTTGAACACCTTGTCTTAATACATCATCTGCCATTTTGAAAGCTTCTACTATTGATGTTTTTCTATCTATTATTTGTAATAATTTATCATTTGGTATTACTACTAATGTATCTACTTTTCCTTTAAGACTTTCTATTCCTCTTTCAGCTTGTGTAAGTCTTTTCTTTCCTTCAAATGTAAATGGTTTTGTTACTACTGCAATTGTAAGTATTCCCATTTCTTTTGCAATACCTGCTACTATTGGAGCTGCACCAGTACCAGTTCCACCTCCCATACCAGCTGTTACAAATACCATATCTGCGCCTTTTATAGCTTCAGATATTTCTGATTTGCTTTCTTCTGCTGCTTGTGCACCAATATCTGGGTTAGCACCTGCACCTAATCCTCTAGTTATTTTTTCTCCTATTTGAATTTTTGTTCCAGCTTTAGATAAAAGTAATGCTTGTCTATCTGTGTTTACAGAAACAAATTCAACGCCTTCTATTCCTGAATCAACCATTCTGTTAACAGCATTATTACCTGCTCCTCCAACACCTATAACTTTTATTATAGCTGTATCTTCTGTTCCGTAATTTTCATCATAGTTATTATCCATCAACATAAAGCTTTCCTCCTAATATATTTATAAATTGTTTAATTGCTTAACTTTGCATTTATTTATATTTTACGAATAAAAGAATTCTTTTACTTTTTCAATTAAATTTTTTAAGAACCCTTTATCTGAATTTATATCTAAACTGCTTGATACATTTTTTGCAAATGGTCTAGATGCAATATATCTAACTAAAGCATAAGCTGTTGCATAATTTGGCTTTATTAGACTTGCAATTTTGTTGTTTGCCATTTTTACAGGGATGTTTAATGTTATTTTTCCAACAATATCGCTTTTACTAATATTTGTTATACCTTGTCCAGTTATTACAACAGTATTTATATTTTGTTTAATTCCTTGATTTGAAATATCTGCATTTACTATTTCAAACATTTGCTCAACTCTTGCCTCTATTATTTCAACAATTTCTGAGCTCTTTACAATTTTATTATTTTCATCTTTTGCTGTATTTAAAACTACATCTGTATCATTATCTATGTATGATTTAAGTGCTAAGCCATATTGTCTTTTTAATCTTTCCGCTTCATCAAGTGATATTCCTAGAACTACCGCAATATCGTTAGTAATATTATTACCTCCAACTGGAATTGAATTAGTGTATACATATCTATCTCCATCGAATACACCTATATTCATTGTTTCAGCACCAATATCTAGTAACATCACATAGTCTTTTTGTTCCATTGCATCTAGAATAAGATTCTTTTCTGCTAATGTTATTGGTACCATTCCATCTATATCTACATCTACTTTTTTAAATATATTAGTAATGGCTCTCATGTAATCTTTATCAGCTAGAATTATTTGTGCATTTAGTGTAAATTTACCACTAAATGTCCCTATTGGGTCATCGACTTTTCTTCCATCTTCTAATACAAATTCATTTATTACTATATCTATTATTTGTTTTCCTTCAGGTATATCTATATCTTTTGCTTGCATTAAGCTACTAGATACATCTCTTGCTGATATTCCCGAATATTTATCTTTAGCCTCTTTTGTAACACTGTTTTGTACAATGGTAACATATTTTCCTGGTATTGTTATATATGCTGAATTTATCTTCATATTCATCTCTTTTTCAGCTTCTTTTATTACATATGAAATAGATTCGCTTAATGATTGTTCATCAACTATCTTGCCCTTTTGTATGCCATTGCTTTTTTTGCTGGTGTTACATATTACTTCAATCTGATTAAAGTTATTGACTTCACCTACTACTAAGCTAATCTTAGATGCACCGATGTCAATACTCACTATTATGTCACCTATAGCCAAAGCAAATACCTCCAGTCTGCCTTAATTTTTTCTAGTAAGCATATTATTATATTTTTCGAAAAAAGTCAATAGAATTAGACATATTTTTGTAATAATTTTGTAACCTGTTTGTAATAAATTGTCTAATTAATTTTTTTGCGTAAAACTTAATTATTTATGCTTATATTTTTATACCCAATTAATTCTCTTTGCTATATTTATACTTTTTAATTTTCTTTGTTTTGCTTTAAGTTTTTTCTTTTTTCTGAAAATTTTGATAAATAATATCTACGTATAATTCCTAAATTATTAAACATCCTTCCTACAAATACTATTATAGCAGCTAAATAAATATCTACATTTAATTTTTCTCCTAAATAAGTAAGAAGCATTGCTAATATTGCATTTACGAAAAAACCTGAGATAAATACTTTCATATCAAAATTCTTTTTTATATTAGATGCTATTCCTCCAAACACTGAGTCAAGTGCTGCTACTATTGCTATTGCTAAATATTGTGATACAGTATAAGGTATTGTTGGAGTTAAAAATCCTATAATTACGCCTAATATGCATCCTACAATTATTGCTATTATCATCATAATATTTTTTCCTTTTATATGTTTATTTCTAAACATACCCTTTCTTTTATTTTTTCTTTTATTCAACTTCTTTTAAGTATTTATTATCTAATTCTCCATTATAAGCTTTAATTTCAATATTGTTGTTTTGCTCAACTTCTATTGCCATTCCATTTGCTTTCATTTGATCAATATATCCACTATTTTTTATACTAAGTGTACTCATTAAATATGTTGGATCACCTATTGCTTTTATAACATATGGTGATGTTAATCTTACATTTCCATAAAGAATAATTAGTCCATCATTTAATGTTACAATATCTGCTAAATTTATTATTCTATTATCATTTATAGAAATAGCTTCTGCACCTGCATATTTTAGTTCATTTAGCAAAAGTATTAAATCATCAGCTATATATGTATAAAGAGCTTCATCTGTATCCGTTAGTGTTACAATTACTCCTTTTCCTTTTACATTAGTAAGCCCAAGTAGAGTTTTTGCTTGATTTACTTCACTATCTAAAAGTTCTGTTGTCTCTTTATTTTCATTTATTGCAGTTTCATATTCATTTATTGTATTTTGATTTGCATTATATTGTTCCATTGTTTCTTCATATTTAGATTTATAACTTGCTATTTGTGTTCTTAATTCATCATCTCTTAAACCTTCTAAATCTAATTGTTTAGACTCATCAACTGTTCTAACTTGTAAAAATATTGATGCTATAAGAACCAAGGTAATAATTCCAGAAACTATGGATAAAACTAAAGTTGCTCTATTTATAGGCTTTTTTTCTTTCTTTATTTTCTGCTTTTTAGAGTTTTCTTCTTCTTTTCTTTTAATATCATTTTTTTGATTTTTCTCTTCTTCCATATTTTCTATCGCAAATTTAATTTATGCGAATTCCTCCTTTCTACTCATCATCTTTTGCATATTTAAAGCTTAATGCTCCTGTATATTTTGATATTTGTATATTATTAGATTTTTTTGTTTCGACTTGTATAGATCTTGCTTTTAAACCATAAGTATATCCACCAGCTCTTGTGATTGCTCCATACAAGCTTTCCTGATTTCCAATTGCTTTTATAATAAAAGGTGAACCAACCTTGTTTCCATTTATTAAAATTACATTACCTGCACAAGTTATTGCTGTTGTGCTAACTATTCTTTCATCATTTATTGATATAGCTTCTGCTCCTGCATTTGATAATTCATTTACTAAGCTTCTTAAATCTGAGTCGTGTACTATTAAATTATTCATATCTATTGCATTAGTTGTTTGCATACTATCAGTTACAGTTAAAGTTATTCCTTCACCAGTAACATCTGTAAGTCCTAATATTTGATTATATGTTTTTAATTCATTTTGCTTTTCTTCAGAGCTATTACCATTTGCAGTTGATGTTTTTCTTAATTCTTCTAGCTTTTCTACTGATTTTTCTAAGTCCGCTTCTGCATTATCTGACTTTTCTTTCCATTCTAGCAAACTATCTTTTAATTCGCTATTAGCAAATGCTTGCGATACTGCTGAATTTTCACCTTGCATAGTTCTTATCTGTATTGTAAGAGCAGTAGCTAAAACTATACAAACTAGTCCTATAGCTATATATGCATTTTTATTTTTCATTGTTTTGCTCCTTTCATCATTTTATTTAACTAAATTAAGATTTTTCATATTTTAAACTTTCTGTCTAAAAAATGGATATTTTTCATTTAAATTCATATTTACAAAAATCTCTCCTGCATTGCCTTTTTCTTTATCTAGTATTGCTTTTACATATAACATTCTTGTCTCTATATTTGAGCAATCTCCTAAATAGACTGTTTTTTGTTCTGAATCTAAATATAATGTATAGTTATTAGCATCTTCTATATTAATTGTTGTTATTAAATTATCTATTTCATTAGTTTTAGCAGATGCTGTTATTCTAAGTACTGTATTTAATTTTTCTAAGTCATTTTCACATAATCTTTTTCCAGGAACTATCTCACTTTGATTAGTTTCATATCCTGTTATTTTTGATAGTCCATCTTTTGTATTTGCAGATATTTCTAATATGTAACCTTGATTATCTATATATGCATATGAACTTCCGTACTCTAACATATATGTTGCCACTCTTTCTGTTATAACAAATGTTATTGTGTCTGGCAGAGTTCTTTTTATTTCTACTGACTTTACATATGGATTTTCTTTTATTGCTGAAATTGTATCTTTATTAGATACTTTAAATAAATTCATATCTTTTTTTACTTTAGATAAGCTTATTATTTGTTCTGCAGAAATACCATTGTTACCTTGAACTTGTATATTTTTTATATTAAATACTGGTGAAAGCATTAAATATATAATAATTCCTGCAATTACAGCTAAAAGTATAAAAAACTTTATTACATTTTTTATTCTTCTATTTCTTTTTATTTGTTCTTCTGTAAGTCTTGCTTTTTTTGTCTGCTTAGCTCTTTTTCTTCTAAGCTTGTCCTGTCTCTTTTGTTCTTTTAATAGTTCTTTTTCTTTTGTTCTTTTTTCTTTTAATTTTTCTTTTTTTATCTTTGCTAATTTTTTCTTATCTATATGTTTTACATCATTTTCTCCAATAAAATGATCTTCTTCAAATTCTGCTTTTTTTATTGGCTTTTTTCTTTTTTGAGCAGTTTTGGTTACTTTTTTTCTTGGTACTTCACTATACACTTGCTCATCAAAATTAAAAATGCCATCTTTCTTTACATTTTTCTTATCATTTATCTTTTTGTTCTTTTTTATTTTTTTAGCCACCTTTTTATTTGGCACTTTAGTTTTTGGCATTTATACCACCTTTTCTTTTTTTATATTAGCTCCTAATTTATTAAGCTTTTCGTCTAAATTTTCATAACCTCTTAAAATGTATTCTATATTTTCTACTCTTGTAATTTCATCTGCCATTAAGCCTGCAATGACCAGAGCTGCTCCGCCTCTTAGGTCTTTACTCATTACATCTTTTCCATGCAAAACATCTACACCTGTAATTTCAAGCATTTTTCCATTTTCTTCTATATTAGCTCCCATTCTTATAAGTTCTTCTGCATACTTAAACCTATTTTCAAATATATTCTCCTCTAATATTGATTTTCCTTCTGCCTTTGTAAGAATAGCCCCCATTATTGGTTGCATATCTGTTGGAAATCCCGGATATGGTTCAGTTGCTAGTTTTATTGCTTTTAACCTTTTAGGAGCTACTAATTTTATTGTACTTCTATTTATAGATACCTTACAACCCGCTTCTTTTAAAGAATATAAAACGGTTAACAGGTTTTCTGGATTTGCTCCTTTAATAGTAATTTTTCCACCTGTTCCTGCTACTGCACAAAGTAAAGTTCCTGTTTCTATTCTATCTGAAATAATTTTATATTGAACTTTATGTAAGTTCTTAACTCCAAATATTGTTATTTCTGAAGTTCCTGCTCCATATATTTTAGCTCCCATCTGATTTAAGCATTTTGCTAAATCTTTTATCTCAGGTTCTTTTGCCGCATTAGTTATATGTGTTGCTCCTTTTGCATATACTGATGCTAAGATAATGTTTTCAGTTGCACCTACACTTGGAAATTTTAACTTTATCCTCTTTCCTATAATTTCCTTGCATTTGCAACTTATAACATCTCCTTCTTCATCGATGTCTATTCCTAACTTTTTAAATGCATCTAGATGTAAATCAATAGGTCTTGCTCCTATATTGCAACCTCCTGGGAATGCAAATGTAGCTTCTTTAAATCTTCCTATAATAGCACCTGCTAAAACAACTGTTGAACGTAACTTATGCATTAAATCTTTTGGAATTGTTGTTTTATTCATATTTTTACTACATATTGTTATTTTATCATTTTTCTTATCGACTGTGCAACCTAATAACTTCAATATTTCTAATGTTATTTTTGTATCTTCTATATTAGGAATATTGTATAAAGTCACAGGTTCTGGGTTTAATATTGCTGTTGCTATTATTGGAAGTGCAGCATTTTTTGAACCTGATGCTTCTACTTTACCAGATAGCCTAGCATTTCCTTCAATTATGTAACTTAACATACTATTATCTCCTTTCTTACTGATATATAGTATGTTTTATGTTACTTAATTGTGTATATTACTTTTAATAATTATAAACTACTTTTTTAAGCTGTTTCTTCTCTAAGTTTTATTGATAATAGTTTACTTATACCATTTTCCTCCATAGTTACTCCATAAACTGTATCGGCTGCTTCCATAGTACCTTTTCTGTGGGTAATTACTAAAAATTGTGTTGTATTGCTAAATTTCTTTAAGAATTCAGCAAATCTATATACATTTACATCATCTAGTGCCGCTTCTATTTCATCTAATATACAAAATGGTGCTGGGTTTATTTTTAGTATTGCAAAAAGTAACGCAATTGCAGTTAATGCTTTTTCTCCACCAGATAAAAGCATCATATTTTGAAGTTTTTTTCCTGTTGGCTGAGCTTTTATATCTATTCCACACTCTAAGATATTATTTTCATCTTCTAATATTAGTTCTGCTTTTCCTCCACCAAATAATTCTCTAAATACTTCATTAAAGTTTTTATTTATTAAGTTAAATTTTTCTTTAAATTGCTCTTTCATTGTTTTAGTCATTTCTTGAATAATATCTCTTAATTTTGCCATGGTATTTTCTAGGTCTAGTCTTTGCTCACACATAGTTTCATATCTTTCTTTTGTCTTTTTATATTCTTCTATGCTATCTACATTTACACTACCAAGTTCTTTTATTTGGCTATGTAATTCATTTACTCTTTTTTGAGTTTCTTGCATATTTGTAGGTTGCACATAATCTTTTGCATTATTTGGTGTTATTTCATACTCGTTCCATAATTCATTTATAGTGTCTGAAATATCCTGTTCTATTTTAGTTTTATTTATACCAATTTTGACTAATTGTTCTTTTACATCTTGTATTACAGCAAATTGCTTTTCTATATTCTTTTCTAATTCATCTAATTTATTATTTTTACTATTTTTGGTATTTTTTAATTCTTCTATCTTTTTTGTACTTCCTGATGCTTCTTCTCTTATTTTTTCTATATTATTTTGCAATTCAGCAATATTTGACTTTATTGAAGCATTTTGTTCTTCCATTTTTTCAATTTGTTGCTTTTTATTTTCTATTGATTGTTTTTCATTTGCTATACTTTGTTCTATCCTATCTATAATTTCATCCATTGAAGAAGAACTTTCATCAAATGATGACACTGATATTTTTAAATTTGTAATATCTGCATTTAAATCATCTATATATTTTTGATTATCTTTATTTAATAAAGCAAATTCCTCTATCTCTTTTGAAATGCTTTCTATTTGAACTGTAATACTTTGTATTTCCTCTTGTATACTTTTCTTTTTATCTATTGCGGTTTGCTTTTTAATTTCTAATTCTTCTTTTTCACTATTTAATTTTTCTTTTCTTGATATTATAGAATTGATATTTTCTTCTAATTGAATAACTTTTTCTTTTTCTCTAGCATATGTTATTTCTATTTCTTGTAATTTTTTTGTGTTTTCTTCTATTTCTTTAGAAGTTTCATCTAAAGTTATTTTTTCTTTTTCTTGTTTTAAGATTTCTATTTTTTCATCTAAATCTTTTATTTCTTTTTCTAGCTTTTTAATTTCTTCAGTTCTTCCTAAAATATTTGCAGTTTTCTTATTTACAAAACCACCAGTTATTGCTCCAGATGCATTTATAATATCTCCATCTAGAGTTACAATTCTGAAAGAATATTTATTTTCTTTAGCTAGTTTTATTGCTGTATCTATATTATCTGTAACAACTGTTCTACCTAATAAATTTTGAACTATTCCTTCATACTCTTTTTTATATTTTACTAAATCTGATGCTATACCTATAACTCCATTTATGCTTTTTAAGTTATCTATCTTTTTGCCATGAATAGTAGTTATAGGTAAAAATGATGCTCTTCCTAGTTTATTTACCCTTAAATATTCCACTAATTTTTTAGCTTCATCTTCATTGTCTGTAACAATATTTTGCATACTTGAGCCTAAACACATTTCTATTGCTGTACTATATTTTTCTTCTGTTGATAATATATTTGCAAGTACACCATGAACACCTTTTTTTAAACTTGAATTATTATCACAAGCAATCAATAATTCTTTAACTGATTTAGTATATCCTTCTTTTTCTTTCTCTGTTTCTACTAAAAAGCTATGTTTACTATTTTCAATTCTTTTATTATCTATTAAGTTATTGATTTTTATATCTAAGTCTTTTAATTTTGCATCTAAAAATAGTTTTTCTTCTTTATATTTTTGTACTTTTTCTTCTATTTGCTTTTTTTCATTTTCTATTTTTATGAAATCCGAGTTAATATCATTTTTGCTCATTCTCTTTTCATCAAGTTCTGATATAACTGATGATAACTCTTTTTCTGTTTGCTTTTTTCTTGTTTCATAATTTTCAAGATTAACATCTTGCTCAGTTATTTCTTTTTCAAGACTATATTTATTTTCTTTTAAATCTTCTACTTTCTTTTTCTTTTCTTCTATTTCTAATTCTTTTGCTGATAGCTTTTGATTTAATTTATTTAACTCTTCTTCTTTTTCTTCTAATTCTTTTGCAAATTTTTCTTTATTTTCTTTTAAATTTTCTTTTTTAGAAAGCTTTCCTTGTTTTTCTTCTTCTAATTCAGATATATTTATATTACTGTTTGTTATTTCATTTTCTAATCTATTTTTATTTTCACTATTATTAGAAATTTTTTCTTTACTTACATTTATTTCTGAATTTATTCTTTCAATCTTATTTTCACTTTCAAACCCAAGTGTTTGCAATCTTTCCATTTCTGTTGAAATTTCTTCAATTTGCGTCTTTAAGTCTTGCTTTAAGTCTTGCATTTTTTCTAATTTATCATTTTCATCTTCACTTTGGCTTTCGAAAATATCTTTATTCTTTTCTAATTCTTCTAGCTTTTGTTTATATGTATTTATTCTTAATACAAATAGACCAACTTCTATATTTTTTAATTCTTCTCTTAAACTTAAAAATTTTCTTGCCTTTTCTGATTGTAATTTAAGTGGTTCAATATTCGATTCAATTTCAGATAATATGTCATTTATTCTAACTAAATTTAACTTAGTCTGTTCTAACTTTTTTTCTGATTCTTCTCTTCTAGTTCTGTATTTTACTATTCCAGAAGCTTCTTCAAAAATTTTTCTTCTATCTTCTGATTTATTACTTAATATTTCATCTATTTTTCCTTGGCTTATTATTGAATAACCATCTTTTCCAATTCCTGTATCCATAAATAGTTCTAATATATCTTTAAGCCTACAAGGTACTTTATTTATGAAATATCCTGTTTCACCTGTTCTATATAATCTTCTTGTTACTGTTACTTCTGAAAATTCAACAGGTAAAGAGCCATCAGTGTTATCTATCACCATATTTACTTCTGCAAAACCTAAAGATTTTCTATTTTGTGTTCCTGCAAAAATAATATCTTCAGATTTAGAGCCTCTAAGTGATTTCATACTTTGTTCACCTAAAACCCATCTAATACTATCTACAATATTACTTTTGCCAGATCCATTTGGTCCTATTACTGCTGTTATTCCTTTTTTAAATTCAAATACTGTTTTATCTGCAAATGACTTAAATCCTTGCATTTCTAGTTTTTTTAAGTGCATAATTTTTGCCTTTCGTTTTTTATTTTAATCTATATATTTTTTTATATATTTTAATGAACTTTCTAATTCAAATAGCTCATTATTATCTATTGTTTTATAATAATCTTTAATACTTAAATTATCGCTTATTTTCTTTATTGAAATTAGTGGTATATTATATAAATCTGCAAGTAAAGATACTGAATGAAGTTCCATATCAAAAACAACATTTTCTTTTATATCTGTACTATTTACAAATGATTCAGCAGAATAACATGGCAATTTTTCAAGTTCCTCTATAGTAATTAAATCTTGACCCCCTAAATCATCCATACTGTATTTTTGTTCTCCTTGAATGTCCCATTCTAAATTATATGATTTATTTATTGATACATAGTTTCCAATTTTGCAATTTACTGAACCTGCATATCCAAGGTTTATAATTAAATCTGGTTTATCATTTTGGCATAAATATTTAGTAAGACCAATTGCTGTTTTTTGTTTTCCTATTCCAGTAATTAATATAGTTATTTTTGTTTCGTTTTCGTTTTCAATTTTCTTATCTGATTTTAATATTATATAATTGTCATTTTCCTTAATATTTTTTATTTGTAAATCAACATCACTTTTTTTATCATTAATTAAATTTAATGTTTTTGCTATTTGTATTCCTTCTTTTTTCATTGCACAATGTATTAAAATATTTTTCATATCTATCCCTACTTTTAGTTTTATATTTTTAATCTTTTATTTTGCATTTTTATATTGGATTTTTTATTTTACATTTAATATATTAATTTTATATTTTTTATTTTTTATTTCATATTTGATTAAACATATTTTAAGCCATTTCTTGGCTTTTATATCATATTATCACAAAAAGTTTCTTTTGTCATCAAAATTTAATATTGTTTTTTATAATTTTTATTGTTTTTTTAATATGGTTTATGTATAATAATTTTAAATTACTAATTTTTTATAAATTTTTTTGAAAGGTATAAACAATGTTAGAAGAAAAATATGATTTTTATAGTCCATCTAATTTAAAAGTTCATGAGCTAGACACAGCTATAAAGGATCACTTAGTTGTTATGGATAGTCTAGATTTTTTTACAAAAAGACATAGTGAAAATGTAGCTAATTTAGTCGGAAGAATATGTGAATATATGCATTGCAATAGTCAATTTACAATACATTGTGTAATAGCTGGTTATTTACATGATATAGGTAAACTTTTCATTCCTAAGGAAATAGTAAATAAACCAGGAAAATTAACTGATGAAGAATATGAAATAATGAAAAGCCATACTACTCTAGGTTATAAGTATTGTATGGATGATTTAGCCTTAAGACCATATTCTGATGGTCCTTGGTACCACCACGAATCTCTTAATGGGACTGGTTATCCAAGAGGATTGCGTAAACCAGACATTCCTTATTCAGCTCAAATTATTCGTGTTGCTGATGAATATGATGCTATTGTAACTAAAAGGCAGTACACAACCCACATAAATATTTCTCAAACATTAAGAGAACTTATACAAGATGCTCAGCCTAGTCAAGATGTTATTGCTCTAGATCAATTAAAGCAAAATGAAAGGCTTGGAAAAATAAATCCAAAACCTTTAAAAGCATTATTCAAAGTTGTAATTGATGATACTTTATATGAAATTAGTTGTGTTATGAATTATGTTAATTATATTAAAGATCAAATTAAGAGATTAAAAACAGTGCAAAAATATGAAAGCAAAATGAATAACACCAAAAAGCCACAAACTAAAGACTATTATAAAGCTGGTATGCAACTTCTTTTTCAGCCAGGTGAAAATCAAGAAAATTATACTCAAGTTCTTGCTGAATATGAAAATGCTTTAATAATTAGAAAAGATAGAATAGACAAGTTATATGATGAAATTAAAATAATAAAAAAATTAAAAGTTTAATTGTCAAAAGAAAGCTCCAAAGATATTTTAGAGCTTTCTTTTTATTTATTTTTATATGTTTTTATTTTTAATTGTTTTTTATATTTTTATATTTTTAATTTTTAATTTTAATTATTTTTTCTTTTTTATTTTAATCACTTAGTAATATTACTTATTCTTTAGCATCATTTTTATTATTCTTCTTTTTTATTATTATAGCAATAATTATGGCAAATGCTGTAAGTATTATAATAAATGGTATTGCATTAAATACAAATGCTCCGGTTCTTGGCATAATTACTAATTCATTCATATCTTCATTATCTTCAAGAGTAGTTTCAGTTAATTTTTCAGAATCAATTTTTACATATGCCTTTATATCTCCAGCAATATCTACATCATTATTTTTTTGTAATATAACTTCATATTCTCTTGTTTGCCCTATATCTAAATCTTCTACTTTATATTTAGCTATATTATCTATTTTTTTCCAATCTGCATTTTGAATAGAAAATCCATCTGGTATAGTAAATGTAATATATCCGCTTCCCATTCTTTCTTGATTATTTGTTACTTTTATTATGTAATGTATTTGTAAAGAAGAATTTTTATTTGCATCTCTAATTTCAGTTTCTATTTTTCCTATTTTACCATTTAAACCATAATAGTTACCTTTAATATATGCTTTGCTTAAATTCATTTCTATTTGTAAATTAAACTTTAATTTTTGATAATAGTAATTTAATGTAATATCTTCTTTTTTTATTGTAACAGTTTCATTTTCAGGTTTTTCTACTAATTTATAGTCTTCATATTTTCTTTCTTCTGAAGTAAATGAATCTCCTTCATGAAGCACTTCCTTTACATTATCTATAATTTTACCTGTATCTTTATCTATATAATTTACATTTACATTTGATTTATGTATATAATAGTAAATTACATTTATTTTATCTCCTTTCATTATTCCTGAAGTGCTACCTTCTACTTTTGTAAAATCATAGTTTTCTATATTTTTTTGTTCTGAAGTATATTTATCTCCTGATTTTCCATTTAATATAACTCTATCAGATATTTCTTCTTTTGTTACTTCATCTACGTATTTAACTGTTACATTTGTATTTTTTGCATAATAATAATTTACAGTTTGCAAATCTTCTGTTAATGTAAAGCTTTCATTTTCTGGCTTTTTTACTAAAGTATATCCTTCAATATTTTTTGCTTCAGTATTTACTATTTCTCCTACAGGTCCACTTTGACTATTAGTATCTAATGTTTTATTTGTATCTATATCTATATAATTTGCTTGAACTCCACCACTTTGTAAATTAAATGTTACAAATAAATTTGAGTCTCCTCCTGCTCTTTCCATATAGAAAAGTGTTAAAGTATGTTTACCTTGTGATAACATTCCATCCTGGAATGCTGTTTTATGTACGTCTTTTTCATTTTGATTAGTTTCTGGGTTATATATGCTTTCATAATATACTTCATTTTTTGCAAAATTAATATTTCCTTTTAATTTAATATGACATCCACCCAAATCTAACACTAATTTGTCATCAACATAAACCCATACATCATCATCACCTGAGAAATTAAATATCATATCTTCTAATTCATTTGTTTCTGTATTCCTTACTTTTCCATCACTTGTCATTATAAATGGTATTTCTATTTTTGCTGTAAAGCCTAAATCTCTGTTTCTACCAATTGTTGTATCATCATAACATTCATTAAATGGATAAAATCCGCTCCTTTTACCTTTATGTAATTTGAATGTTTTTGTATTATAGTCTTTTTGTACATGGTATTCATCACTATCAAAACTATAATATCCATTTTCTTGTTTTAAGAAAGGAAATTTCCAATTACTTAATACTTGGTTATAAATATATGTATTATTATTTGTTGATGGAAAAAAGCTTGTTCCATTTGTATATTTATCTACTATAGATAAAGTTCCATTTACTAATTTGTCTTTTGCTAATCCTTGTAATACACCTTGTGAATCTCCATATTGATTTAATCCTACAAATCCATTTTGAATTCCACCTATGCACATTCCTTCTGTTGATGCCATAAGCATTGATTTTTCATCTAATTCATATCTTTGGTCCATTGGTAATTGATAATATTCATTCCAATGCATTCCTCTTTGTTCTGCATTATATTCTTCTCTATTAATCTTTGTAAAAGTTGCATTAACATATTTTACTTTATCTTCTGATATATTTTGGCAAATAGTTGCAGCCATAGTTTTGCTGTACATTGCACATATAGCCATAAACAAAAATGCAATGGTCAATATTTTCATTTTTTTCTTCATATAACTCCTTTGCTACAAACGAAAACCATCCCTAGAGTTCGTTTATTAAATTTATTGGGATACTTGGAATAATTTAAGACTTAAATTATATTGATAAAAATTAAATTAGAAATTTAATTGTTTTCATTATACACCACATTATGGTAATTGTAAAGAAAAATCGTTCGCCATAAATCGACATAATTTGACAAAGTAAAAAGATAGCTAAAAAATTCTTTTTGAATTTTAAAACTATCTTCTTTTCTTATATTTTTTCTAAACCTATGCTTACTTCAAGTGCATTATTAATTTGATGCATTAAATTTTCATCATCAATATGCCCTATTTTTTCTTTTAGTCTACTTTTATCTATTGTTCTTACTTGTTCTGCTAAAACTACTGAATTAGTTTTTAATCCACCATTTTGTGAACCTATTTCTATATGAGTTGGTAGCTTAGTTTTTCCCATTTGTGATGTAATTGCTGCTGCTATAACAGTTGGACTATGTTTATTTCCTAAGTCGTTTTGTATTATTATAACTGGTCTAATACCTCCTTGCTCTGAGCCTACAACTGGACTTAAATCTGCATAAAACATATCTCCTCTTTTTATATTCATATTTACTCTCCCAATAATAAAATTGAGATGAAATATATTTCTAAATGTTTAATTCTATCTCATTATATATTATGTCTACTTTTAATTCGTTGTTAACATCATATATTTTTAAATTTTTTGGTTTTAAACTTGCCTTATCTATGTAAAGAATTTGTTTATTGTTATATTTGTTTAGTTTTGGCATATAAGTCATCTGTATTTTTCCATCTTCTTCTTTTATTTCTTTATCTTCTGCATTTCTATATCCTTCTATAAATGAAGTAAGAAATAAAGAATTTGTCGTAACATATGGATAATTTTCATATACCTTGTTTAAATTATATTGTGTGTTTTTCACAGTTATTATTCCATTTTCATATATTATTTCCATTCCAGCTAAACTTTCAGGTAATAAGGCTAATTGCTTAGAATAACTTCCACTTTTTACTTCTTGCTCAAATTCATAAAAGTTTGTATTTTTATTACTTATAACTGTTACTTTAATTTTTGCTTTATATGATGTTACATTTAGAATATATTGTTCAATCTCTTGTATATTTTTATTATTTCCATTTTGCTTAGTTTTATAATTTGAATTTATAAAAAAACTAAATATTAATAAAGAAACAATTATAATAATTAAAAATGCAATAATTTTAAACCATTTTCCCATAAAGCTTTCCTTTCACATACTTATGTATAAAAAAATATTGAAGTAAAGTACCTCAATATTATTTTTATTCAAAAGAATTGCCTTATATGAATATATTAAAATAATTAATTTAAAGAATTAAAATATTCTTTTAACATATTTTCTACTTCTATTTTACGATCTAAATGATTTATTTTATCTCTTGCACTTGATGCTCCTGGAAGTCCTTTTAAATAGTAACTAATATGCTTTCTCATTTCTCTTACTCCAGTATATTCTCCTTTTTCTTTTACTTCTAATTCAATATGTTTTAAAATTGTTTCTAATATTTCTTTATTAGGAATTTCTCTTATATATCCATTTTCTAAATATGTTCTTATTTGTTCTAAAAGCCAAGGTTTACCTAAAGTTGCTCTACCTATCATTATACCGTCACAACCAGTTTCTTCAAATATTCTTTTTGCGTCTTGTGGAGTTTTTATATCTCCATTTCCTATTACTGGTATACTTACATTTTCCTTTACTTTTTTTATAATATTCCAATCTGCTACTCCTGTATAATATTCACTTCTAGTTCTTCCATGAATTGAAATAGCACTTGCTCCTGCACTTTCTATTGCTTTTGCGGCATCTACAGCAACTATATGTTCACTGTCCCAGCCTTTTCTTATTTTTACTGTTACTGGAACTGAAGAATTTTTAACAACAGTCTTAACTATTTCATAAACTTTATCTAAATCTAAAAGTAGCCTGCTTCCATCTCCATTTTTTACAACTTTTGGTGCGGGGCATCCCATATTAATATCTACAATATCTGCAATTTTACTAACATAATTAGCCCCATAAGCCATAGATTCTGTATCACTTCCAAATATCTGAGCAGATACAGGTCTTTTTTCACCTTCCATATTTAATAATTGCTTAGTTTTTTCATCATTATAATATAGAGCTTTGCTACTTACCATTTCTGTTACAACCAATCCTGGATTATATTTCTCACAGACAAGACGAAAAGGCAGGTCTGTTAAGCCTGCCATTGGTGCTAATATTATATTATTTTGTAATTCTACATTTCCTATTTTTAATTTTTTTAACATCTCTTATTCTCTTTATTTTACAATTATTCAATAAAAATTGCTTTTTGTCTCCTACCACTTATATTAAGTAAAATAGCTATCATTATTAAATTACTTAAAAGTGAACTTCCACCATAACTAACAAATGGTAGTGGAACACCTGTAATAGGTAAAAGTCCTATTGTCATTCCTATATTTTCTGTCATATGGAATAAAAATATTCCGGCTATACCTATTGCTATAAATGAGCCCAGGTTGTCTTTAGCTGTTTTAGCAACATACATTGCTTTTGTAATAAGTATTACATATACTATTACTATTGAAGCTGCTATTAAAAATCCCATTTCTTCGCCTATAACTGAGAAAATAAAGTCAGTAGTTTTAGGACTTAAATATCCAAGTTGAGTTTGGTTACCTTTTAAAAGTCCCATTCCAAGAAGTTCACCTGCCCCTATTGCAAGTTTTGATTGAGTTAAGTTATATCCTGCACCTCTTGGATCTAAATCTTGGTTAAAAAATACTTCTATTCTCTTTTTAGCATGTTCTGGTAATACAAAAAAGTACAATAACGGTAATGAAATTGCTATAATTAAAAAACCTGCTATTATATATTTTTTATCTATACCAGCTACAAATAACATAAGTATAAATGCAACGCAAAATGCCATTGCTGTACCATAATCAGGTTGTTTAACTATTAGAAGAACTGGTATACCTATAATTGCTAATAAAATAAGTAACCTTGTTGGTCTACTAATTTCTTTTTTACCTTTAGCTGTCATTTTTGACATTACTAAGGCTAAAACCATTATAACAAATATTTTAGAAAACTCTGCTGGTTGCAAAGTAAAAGAACCAAATGAGTACCAACTTGTAGCTCCATTAATAGGCTTAGTAAAAAGAACTCCTATTAATAATATGATTAAAACTGCATATAAAATAGGTGATATCTTTGCAATAGTTCCATAATCAACTAATATAAAGGCAATAATAAATGGTATGCTAATTCCAAGCCATAAAATTTGCTTTTTAAACTCATCATATTCTGTATTCTGAGTTGCCGAAAAAAGAGCAATCAATCCTATTACAATTAATAGGATTGTGCATATTAATATTGACCATTCTATATTTTTAGATAATCTTTTTTTCATCTATTCCTCTATTTCTTTTTATTAGACTTTTTTGCTTTTGATTTAGAATTCTTTCCTTTTTTCGAATTAGATTTTGTTGAAATTTTTTCTGTTTTTGTTTTTGAAGAATTTTCTTTTTTTTCTTCAGAAGTTTCTTTTAATTCTTCTTTTTTCTCTTCAACTTTTTCTTCATTTTTCTCAATAACTTCTGCATTTTCCTCTACAGCAGTTTTCTCAGAAGAGTTTTCGGCTACATCTGTATTTACAACATTTTCTTCTACTTCATTATCTAGATTATTATCCTCTATTTTTTCTTGATTATTCTCTGTTTCATTTATTTTCTGAGAGTTTTCTTCTTTTGGAGAATTTTGAGATGCGTTTTTCACATCTTTTGCACTATTTATTGCATCTCCATAAGCTATATTTTTCTTATCATTTTTTATACTTATTATAGGAATATTCGCATATAATGCAGGGGCTCCTGTTGTTCCATCACTATTTTGTTTATTAGTTAATCTTACATCTATTTCTTTTTCATCTACATCTATGTATTTTTTAATAACATCTATTATTTCTTGTCTCATCATATCTAAAAAGTCTGCTGAGACATTTGCTCTATCTTGCATAAGGACTAAGTGTAATCTTTCCTTTGCTTCATCTTTATTAGTTTTACCATCTAATTGTTCTGTTTTTTTATTTAGTTTTTTGAAAAATCCCATAATGTTTTCAAACATTCCTATTTCCTCCATTGCATATTATTTTTTAAAATTTCTTTTTAATTTGCTCCAAAATCCTTCTTTTTTTCTTCCAGGTATTGTTACTTCTACATTCTCGCCTAATATACGTCTTGCTATTTCAATATAAGCTTTTCCTGATGGAGCCTTTTTATTTGATACTGCAGGCTCGCCTTTATTAGTTTGAGTTATAATATATTCATCTTCTGGTACAACACCAATTAGGTCTATTGATAATAAATCTAAAATATCTTCTACATCCATCATTTCTCCTCTTTTAACCATTTCTGGTCTTAGACGGTTAATTATTAATTCTGGATTTTTTATTTCTGATGCCTCTAAAAGTCCTATTATTCTATCTGCATCACGAATTGAAGATATTTCAGCATTTGTTACTACAATTGCTCTATCTGCTCCTGCTATAGCATTTTTAAACCCTTGCTCAATTCCTGCCGGGCAGTCTATTAAAATATAATCAAATTCCTCTTTTAATTTTCCTGTTAGTTCTCTCATTTGTTCTTCGTTAACTGCACTTTTGTCTCTAGTTTGGGCTGCTGGTAATAAAAATAAATCTGTAAATCTTTTATCTTTTATTAGAGCTTGTCTTAATTTACATTTTCCTTCAACAACATCTACGATGTCATATACTATTCTGTTTTCTAGTCCCATTACAACATCAAGGTTTCTTAAGCCAATATCTGTGTCTACTAACACAACTTTTTTGCCTCTTAAGGCTAAAGCTGCACCTACGTTTGCTGTTGTTGTTGTTTTGCCTACTCCGCCTTTTCCTGATGTTATAACTATAACTTCACCCATAACTTTCCTCCTTGCAAAATTTTACATATATATTATATTTGCATTTGCCTCAAAAGTCAATGACTTTTCCTATTTATATCACAATAAAACTCTACTCCTTCTTCGTGATTTTTAACCCCATATTCATTATTGTAATTATTCATAATAGCTTTTACCAAAGCTAGACCTATTCCTGTACCACCACTATTTCTATTTCTTGAGGAATCTATTTTATAAAATCTTCCCCATATCTTATTTATGTATTCTTTAGGAATGTTTTCTCCTGTATTATACACATATAATCTTACTTTATCTTTTTTATTTTCTGTCCTTATTATTATCTTCTTTTCACCATTTTTCTCTTCTGCATGTTTTATAGCATTTGTTAAATAATTACTTACTACTTGTTCTATGTATTCTTGATCTGCATATACTATTATTTTTTTATTAGAATCAAAATCTACTTTTATATTATTTTCTTTTATAACTACAGTATTTCTCCTTAATTCTTCTTTTATAAGCTCAGTTAGATTAAATTCTGTATCATTAAACTTTCTTTCTTGATATTCTAGTTTCATTAATTCTAATAATCTTTTTACCATTAAATCCATTTTATTAGATTCATCTAAAATAACTTCAGCATAAAATTTTCTTGATTCTTCATCTGAATTTACATTTTCTAATAATCCTTCTGCATAACCTTGTATAAGTGCAATAGGAGTTTTTAATTCATGAGATACATCTGAAATAAATTGTTTCCTCATTTCATCTATTTTAGATTTTTCTTCTATATTTTGCTCTAATTTAGAGTTGTTACTTCTTAATCTATTTATTGTAAGTTCTAGTTTATCTGACATCTCATTTATGTTTCTTCCTAGCATATTTATTTCATCTTCAGTATCAGATATTCTAAATCTTTGGCTAAAATCTAAATTGGCCATCCTTTTTGTTAATTTATTTAGTTGTAAAATTGGTTTTGTAAATTTATTTGCAATAACAGATGCAATTATTGCTGCAATTATAATCATAAGTACACCTATTATTAAGAGTAAATCATTAGATACTCTAACTGTAGCTTTTATAGGTTTTACTTGAATTTTTATATATGCAGTATATCCATTATCTAAGCTTGCTTTTAACATAAGGTATTGATTATCTTTTGCATCTTCTATGCTTTGAACTATAACATTATTACGAGAATAAATTATTTTATTTCTACTACCATATATTGATTCTAATTTATTTACATTTTCTATTATTTCTTGATTAGAACAATATTCAACATTCAAATTTTCATCTAATATTAATATGTCTATATTATTTGTTTTTTCTTGCTCTCTTAGTTTATCATCAATACTATATAAAAATATCCCGTTATAATATTTATTTATTTCATCACATATATTAATTGCAGTATTAGTTTTAGAATATATATAAAATGTTTCTAAAACTACATTATTGATAATAACTAAGCAAAATATAATAAGCACTATGGAAATACATAGTGTTCCAAATAGTCTGAATCTAATTGATTTAAATGCTTTATTTATTTTCATTATTTAACCTCAAATTTATAGCCTACTCCTCTAATTGTTTTTATATATTTTCCTTTTTTTCCTAATTTATGTCTAATCTTTTTTATATGACTATCTATAGTTCTTGAATCCCCATAATAATCATAATTCCATACATTATTTAGTATCTTATCTCTAGATAAAGCTACATTTTCATTATCTAACAAGTATTTTAATAATTCATATTCTCTTAAGCTAAGTTCAATTTGCTTTCCATCAACAGATACAGTTCTTCCTTCAGTATTTATCTCTATGCCACCATAATTTTTGTTTTCTTTTTGCTTTCCTTCAGTTCTATTTAATATTGCCTTAATTCTTGCAACTAATATTTTAGGGCTAAATGGCTTTGAAATATATTCATCCACTCCAAGTTCAAATCCAAATAATTCATCTTGTTCTTCTCCTCTTGCAGTAAGCATTATTACTGGCACTTTTGATTCTTGTCTAATTTGTCTTAAAACAGACCAGCCATCTAATTTAGGCATCATTACATCTAGTAAAATTAAATTTATTTTGTTTTTATTCTCATCAAAGACTTTAATTGCTTCTTCTCCATCTTCCGCTTCTAATACCTTACAGTTTTCTTTTAATAAAAAATCTTTTACTAGTTTTCTCATTCTAAATTCATCATCTACAACTAATATAGTGGTATCTTCCATAAAATCATCCTTTCTTTAATGTAAAAAATAATATATTGTACTATTAAAATTTTTTCTAATAATAATATTTTACATCAATATTATGTCTATTATGTGAATTTCAGTTATATGTTTGCATTATTTATTTTTATGGAACTATTATTTTTCTTTTGCATCAGTAATTTTTACAGGCTTTATATGTTTTGATTGCTTATGGTTATCTCCATTGTTTTTGTGATTCATCTTAGAATACATTTTTCCTTCAATATCTGATTTAATGTATATATTTTGACCAGGATATGCAAGTTTAATATCTTGAGTTTCTAATATATTAAGTAAAGTCAAATTAATTTTATTACAAAAATCTTGGTATTCACCATAAGCTGTAATTTTTGTTTCTAGATAAATATATACATTAATTCCATCATCTTTAATCTCATTAAAATGTACGCTTACTGAATTTTTTATTATATCTTTGTTGTACTTTAATATGAATCTAATTCTATTTAAAACTTTTTCTACTGTTACTTCTTCTGTCTCTAGTGGTAATTTAAGATTTGCCTTATATATTCTTTTATTTATTACTCCCCAGTTTACAATATTTTGTGAACTAATAGCTGAATTTTGAAGAGTTATTATTGTATCTTCTGTTGTTCTTAATTTAGTACTTCTAAATGTAATATTTTCTACAGTACCAGATACATCCCCTATTTCAACCCAATCACCAATTGAAAATGGTTTATCCCCAAATATAGCTAAACCTGAAAATACATCTTTAAATGTATCCTGAGCAGCTAGAGCAATAATTGCAGTACTTAATCCTAATCCTGTTAAAATTCCGCCTAAATCATAATTAAATTCCTTTAGTGTTAAATATGCAGCTAAGATGTATAAAACTACCCTTATTGTTTTGTTTATAATATTTATCATTGGGTCATTTGCTTTATCTTTAAATTTAGATGATAATATCTTACCATTAGAAAAAATATCTGAAACAGTTTTTGCTATTATCCAAATAATTGCTATCCTATATATTTTACTTACAAAACTATTTAAATTTTCATTTAGTCCTATTATTCTTATAGCAAATAATATACCTGTAGCTATAAAGAAATATTTTAGAGCATTATATACAATTCCTTCTTTTAATTCCTTTTTTGTTTTTTTCCAACCAAATATTTTAGCTATTGCATAGCTTATAAATGGACTTATTATAACTGTAAAAATAATTGCAACTATACAAATAATTACATTTATTACTTGAGTTAACTCAATTGACTCAATCCATTCTATTAATTCATTAATTTTATCCATTAATGCTTTTCCTTTCGTATTAATTATGACTGTATTATACAATATATTTTTAAAAATTTCATCAGTTTTTAGATATTTTTCATTTATTATTTTCTCTTGTCAATCTATTTTTTTGTGTGATATAATATTTTTGAAAGAGGTAAAATTTAATGAAAGAAACTAATGATACAATGATGCAATATTTTGAATGGTATATGCCAAATGATTGTATGCTTTGGAAAAGCCTTCTTAATGTTGGAAAAGATTTAAAAAAATTGGGAATAAACTATCTTTGGCTTCCACCATGTTTTAAATCAGCTGGTGGAATTAATGATACTGGCTATGGAGTATATGACCTATATGATATGGGTGAATTTATGCAAAAAGGTAGCATTCGCACTAAATATGGGACTAAACAAGAATATTTAGATGCAATTAAATATTTGCAAAAAAGTGGTATTAAAGTTTTAGCAGATATTGTTTTAAATCACAGGTTTGGAGCTGATGAAAAAGAAGAAATTATTGCATATAAAGTTAATCCTAATAATAGGAATGAAGTTATAGGAACTTATAGAACTATTGAAGCTTGGACTAAATTTACATTTCCAGGAAGAAATAGTAGATACTCAGATTTTAATTTAGATTGGTCACACTTTAATGGTATAGATTATGATGACAAACAAAAAGAGCATGGCATTTTTAGATTTTATGGAAAACATTGGAGTGATGATGTAGATAAAGAGCTTGGCAATTATGATTATTTAATGGGCTGTGATGTTGATTTTAATAATTTAGATGTTGTTGATGATTTATTTAGTTGGGGAAAATGGTTTTTAAATGAGACTAATGTTGATGGTTTTAGATTAGATGCAATTAAACATATCCGTTCATCATTTTACAAAAGATGGCTACATGATTTAAAAAATGAAACAGATAAAGATTTATTTACAGTAGGTGAATATTTTAGTTGTAATGTTGATTATTTAATTAATTACTTACAAAAAAATGATGAGGTAAATACTTTATTTGATGTTCCTTTACATGATCATTTTAAAATAGCATCTGAAAGTTTTGGCCATTATGATATGAGAAAACTTTTTGAAGATACTCTAGTAGATAAAAGACCTACTAAAGCAGTAACTTTTGTAGATAACCATGATACCGAACCTGGTCAAAGTCTAGAGTCTTGGGTAAAAGATTGGTTTAAGCCTCTTGCCTATGCTTGTATTTTACTAAGAGAAGATGGAATACCTTGTATATTTTATGGAGATTATTATGGAATACCTTTTAAAAATATTGCTCCAATGAAAGAAATATTAAATATTATGCTTTTAGCTAGAAAATATTTAGCTTATGGAAAACAAAGAGATTATCTAGATGATGCTAATATTATTGGTTGGACTCTAGAAGGTGATTATTATCATCAAGATTCAGGTATGGCTGTTATACTAAGTGATGCTGATGGTGGATGCAAATATATGAATGTTGGTAAAAATCTAGCAAATAGCATTTTATATGATTGTACTGGAAATGTAAAGGAAACTGTATATGTAGATAAAGATGGTAATGGTATTTTCTATGTAAATGGTGGTAGTGTTTCTGTATGGATAAAAAAAGATAATATGTATAATTTATAATAGTCAAAAAAACTTTCAATATGTATAAAATATTGAAAGTTTTTATTTATTTATTTTTTTATTTATTTAATACTTATTTTTTTAAAGAAAATGTTACAGTTACATCTCCTTTACCTAATATTTCTTTTAACTCATCTTGAGTTATGTCTACTATTCTACCTAATTTAGTAAAATTCCAACTATTAGTATCATAATAAATTGTTATTGAATTTCCTTGATATAAGATTAAATCTCCTGCTTCAGTTGCAATTTGCTTGTCATTTCTAGGAAGGCTAAATCCTAAGTTTCCTACTTTTTCAAAACTTCCATAATCACTCATATTTATTGTAATATCATTTTGTTTTAGTCTTTCTGCTAGCGCTACTGCTGATGAATTATTTTCCAATATTGCAGTTAATGTTCTATTATTAACTTTTATATAAATTTGCATAGTTTCTTCTATCTCCTCATTATTCTTTATTTCTTCATCTATATTGTTATTAAAATTTTCAATAATATTACCCGGATAAAAATTTTGCTTGCTATTTTTATTTTTAATAAAACTTATAATAATTATTCCTATTAAAAATATAATTGCTATAAAAATAATTATCTTAATTAGTAATTTACTCACCTAATTTTTCTCCTATTTATTTTAAATATGTTTTATCCCATTTATTGACTAACTTTAATTTTTCTTCCATTTTTAACATTCCTCCCTTGTTTTTATTTTTTATTTATTATACAAGTTAGAGTAAACTTTAAGTAAAGTATTTTATAAAATTTTATAGATTATATTTTATTCTAAAAAATGTATATGATATTAACATATTTTATGCCTCCAAATTAATGTTTCTCTACTTAAATTTCAAAAATTTTTTAATTATTTATTTTTATATTACTCATCAAATTAACCTACAATTTTTGGCTTTTTATTGCCTTTTGTTGCCTCTATAGCAGATAATGCAATTTCTTTACAATATGGGCAATTTATACTATTTAAGCTTTTTTGAAAATATATTGCATCATATCCATAAGCACAAGCCTGTAATAAAAATTCTAATTGGTCAACATTTTTTATAAATTTTGCTTCATCTGTTTCTAACTTTTCATATTCTTCCCATATTTCTAAATAGTCGTTGTTTTCATCTAATGTTTGTAATACTTTTAATATTGCTTCTTTTTCTTTAATATGCTTAGCTTCTTTAGTTATATTATCATATGGAGTATAATCTCCAGCATATACTTCTCCAAGTTCATGTATAATTCCCATTTTTATACATTTTAGAACATCTAACTTTAGCTTGTTGGATTCTATTATAGTTAATGCCAAAAGTGCTACTGAAAATGAGTGATCTGCTATTGATTCACATTTTTTTTCAAACTCTAATCCTATTCTTACCTTTAGCCATCCTTGTCTATATATGTTTTTTAATTGATTGTATTTCATATAAAATGATAGTATATTATTATCAATCTTTTTAAATTTTTCATATGGATTTGTATCTTTTATATAATTTTGATTATTTTCATCTTTTAAAATTTCCATTTTGTTTTCCTCCATAAAAATTCTTATTTTCATTTAACTTACTCTATAATGCCCTATAATATAATCTTTATCATATAATTCTAAAACATCTTCTTCATAATTGATTTGTCCAGGATAAGCATGATGTATTAAAAACGGTACTCCATTTCTATTTCTTTTATCAGATATAATTCCTATATGATCTTTAAAAACAATTATATCTCCACCCTGCCACTTCTCTATTTGCTTTAAATCTGTTGTAAGTGATATACTATTGTTTTTAAAATATACATCTAAGTTTTTTACTCTTCTAAAATCAATATTTTTGTCTATTACATCAATATCATATTTTTCTTTATTATTAATAATATCTTCATTTACGAGTTCCATTAAGTCGTATCCTGCATTTTTTAATGCAAATGCTACAACATCTGTGCAAACTCCATATCCATCATCAGGATAACCTGTTCCATAATATTTACTTTGATATTTTGGTTTTGTAGAAACATATTCTTTAGCACTATTTAATATATCTGTTTGGTCATCTATTCCGTCATTATCTTTATCTACACTACTTTTATAGTCCTCAATATAAAAATTCCTATTAACATATTCTTTATGAGGTATTATATTAATTATATATAATAATATAATTAGTATAATAATAAAAATTATAACAATACCTGATATTAAAACTACTTTTGCTTTTTTATTCATTCTTTACTCCTACAAATATATTATCCTACATTTTCTATATCTTCATCTATTTCTTGAACTTTTATATTTTTTGCAATTAATGCTTTTATTTTTATTCCATCTTTTTTAAACATTTTTTCATGTTCTGTTTCTATATTTTCTTCTCCTAGCCAAAAGTCTTTTTCATTTGCTAGGTCATAAGTTATCTTTTCAATTTCAAAACCAGTATCTTTAAAATAATTTATAGAGTCTTCAAACAAATAATTATCATCTGTTTTAAAAAATATTTCTCCACCTTTTGCTAAAAATGTTTTATATTGCAAAAGCTGTCTTGGATGAGTTAATCTTTTTTTATGGTGTTTGCCTCTAGGCCAAGGATTACAAAAATTAATATATATTCTTTCAATATTATCTTTTTTACCAAATATATTAGAAATTAGTGCAATATCATAACGAGTAAGTCTTAAATTAGTTACAACTTTTTGTTTTTCAATTTCATCTTCTATTTCTTCTCTATCTATTGTATTTCTTATACCAAACTCTTTTTCTACATTTCTTTTTGCTATTCCAAGCATACTATCTACTAAATCAATTGCTATATAATTAATATTTTTTTCTTTATTTGCTCTAGCCATTTTAGCTATGAAATTTCCTTTACCACAACCAAGTTCTAGATATATTTTGTAATCATTATCAAATGCAGTTTTCCACTTATTTTTGTACATTTGTGGATTATCTATATAAAAAGGACTAGTAATTAGTTCTTCTCTTGCCCATGGTTTAAATCTTATTCTCATCTATTTTCCTCATTTAATATATTTAAGATTTATTTTATGCTCTTAAATATACTCTTTCTTATATATTTTCTTTATATATGTTTATTTTACCAAATATTTAGGCTTTTTTCAATTTTTTCTAATATTTAAAATTATTATTTTATATAAAATATGTTTAAATAATTATAAAAATAAAGTTCATATAAACTTTAAAAGCTAATATGAACTTTAAATATATATTAAAAGGATTGTAGAGGAAACTTTCTTTTAGCTTTTGGGGGGCACTAATTTTTTATAGGAATAATTTTTAAGGATACAAATCAAGATTTTGAAATATAATTTTGTAATACTTTAGTGAAAAAAATTACAACTAAACAAATCTACAATATAATTATTCTTAAGTTTCCTCTACAAGATTAAAAACTTATTTAAATAAATATGGATTTTTTAAATCAAGAAAAATTTTATAGAGAATCTAATTTATTGAAAAAAATTAATAAGATTATTTTATGCTTGTTAGCATAAATATATAATATATTATTTTCCATTAAATGTCAATAGTTTTTGGTATATAATCGTTCGACAAATTTTGACACTATTTGACTTTTTTCTTAATATTTGAACTAAATTTGATTTTCTTAACATAAAAAATTATACTTTATCCTGTTGTAATTGCCAAACTTTTGTGCTATAATGTGATAGAATTTATAAATGCAAGGAGTTGAAAATAATTGAAAATTACATCTGATAGTGAAACATTGGCTGAAAATAAAGTATTAATATTATATGTACTAGATACAGTAAAAAAGCCAATTACAAATGATGCTTTGTATAGTGTCGTTAGCTCTGCTATAGACTTAAATTATTTTTACTTTCAACAATTTTTATTAGATTTAATTGAAGCAAAATTTGTTGTGTGCTATACAAAGGAAACTCAAGATGTATATAAGCTTACAGAAGCTGGCAAAAACACTTTAGATTTAACATTAGACATATTACCAGGTATTATTAAATTAAGAGTTGACACTAATTTAAAAAGTAATATTGAAATGTTTGAAAATGCTCAGTCCATAGTTTCTGAATATACTCCTAAAAGTGAAAATGAATATGAAGTTATTTGTAAAATTATAGAAGATAATGAAATTATCTTTGAAATAAAAACTTTTGCTTATTCTAGAGACCAAGCACAAAATATTGTTGATAATTGGAAGAAAAATGCTACTAACTTATATCCAAAACTTATTGGATTATTAACTAAAAATGATGAACAAAAATAATTTGTTTTTTAATTTTATATATAAAAATAAAAGTATATAATAAATTTATTTTACTATATACTTTTATTTTTTATTTAATCACTCTTTTATTTAAATAATCTCTCTTTTATCTTACTTATTTCTATTATTTCTTTTTCTCCTGTTTTAGTATTTTCTAATTCTGCTTTACCATCTTCTACTTTATCTCCTAAGATAACCATATATGGAGTTCCAAGTATTTTGCAATCTTTCATTTTAGCTCCCATAGACATATTATCTCTATCATCTAAAATAGCTCTTCCTTCAAAAGAATTATATAATTCTTCCGCTTCTTTTACTTTTTCCATATTGTCTAATTTAGGTATTATTTGAACTATATATGGAGCTACCTCCTTTGGTAAAGATACTCCAGTTACATTTCCTCTTTCATCTTTTATAACTGAATTTTCATAAATTGCTGCAACTAATCTACTTACTCCTATACCATAGCATCCCATATAGTATGGCTTTTTAGTATTGTCCTTATCTATAAATCCAATATCCATTGAATCAGAATATTTAGTACCTAATTGGAATATATGTCCTACCTCAATAGCTTTAGTTGTCTTTAAATTAGAAATATCTTCTATACCATATTCTTCTTTTAGATACTCTTCATAGTTTTCTTTCTCTAAAACTTCTGTATTTAAGGCTATCTTTCTTTTTTCATCATATAGGATTGTATCTTCTCCAATAGGTGATACTAGCATAAATTCTTCGCTCTTTTTTCCACCCATTGCACCATTATTTGCAATAACTGGTAATAATTCTATTCCAAGCATTTTCCCTATTTTTATATATGCATTTCTTACATTTTCATAAGATTTTTCTAATCCTTTTAAATCTGTATCAAAGCTATAAGCATCCATCATTAAGAAAGATCTTCCTCTTAATAGATAACCTCTTGTTCTGATTTCATTTCTATATTTCTCACCTATTTGGTAAACTGTAGCTGGCATATGTTTATATGATTTTAATTTTTCTGCTACAAATTCTATACAAGCCTCTTCTGCTGTTGGAGCTAAGCATAAGTCTCCCCTATCTGATTTTACAACAAGCATTGTTCCATCATCTACATATGTATCCCATCTACCTGACTTTTTCCAGATTGTATCTGGTTGAAGTGTTGGTAATTGTATTTCTATACATCCAACTTCATTTAAACATTCTTCTATTATTCTTTCTACATTTCTTTTAACAAGCATCGTAATATTATTATATCCAAATATACCTGTACCATATTGAACTAATTGTCCTGATTGAAGTAACATATCTTGTGCTGGGTACATTTCATCTAGTTTGTTTACTCTCATTGTACCTAATCCTGCTTTTGATAATTTCATATTTATATTCCCTTTTAATATGCTTATATAATTTAAAAAATAATAAAAATTTCTATAAAAGCATATCCTTTCTTTTATATTTCTTATTCTTTTTTTATTTTATAATTTCTTTATTTCTTAATTATTCTCTTCTTTACCTTTCGGTTCTGGAGCCTCATTAGTTTCCTTATTTTCTACATTTTCTTCTAATTCATCTATAACAATTTGTCTATTGCTATCTAACTTATATTTTGGAAGTTCTGGTAAATCTTTTAGGCTATTTAACCCAAACATTTTTAAAAATTCATCTGTTACTTTATATGTCATAGGTTTACCTGGTAAGTCTGCTTTTCCAGCTTGTTCTATTAAGTTATATTCAAGCAATCTATATATAGATGCTGATGAATCTACTCCTCTTATTGTATCAACATCAGCTTTAGTAGCTCTGCTATTATATGCAATTATACTAAGTACCTCTAGAGATGCTTGAGATAATGTTGGTTTTGATCCTTTACTAAACATAGGATAAATATATTCATGGTATTCTTTTTTTGATGCTAATTGATAACCGTCTTCAACGCGTACTATTTCTAAACCTCTACCTACAGATTCATATTCCTTTTCTAAATCTGCTATACTAGAAATTATTTCATCTGAATTTACTTCAAGTAATGACATAAGTTCTCTTATTTTTACTACTCTTCCTGAGGCAAATAGTATTGCTTCTATTACTCCTTTTATTTTTTCTTTTTCCATTTTATTTTCCTTTATTATTTACATTCATATATTCTTCTATAAATTTCTCAAGTTTTGCTGCTGTATGACATGAAATACAATGTGCTAATTTTTCTGTTTCTTCATCAACTAAATGAGGGTCAGTTTTTATAATCTCTTCTAAAAACTTTTTGAATAATTTATGCCTTCTTTCGATATATTTAGCCCTTGCTATTCCTTCTTTAGTTAAATTTATATTTTTATATTTTTCGTAGTTTATGAGCCCTTGGTTTTTTAATTGGTTTAATGCATTATTAGTACTAGCTTTTGTTACTTCCATTTTATTTGCAATATCTGTAACTCTAGCTCCATCATTATTGCTAGATAATAAATATATAGCATATAAATATTCTTCTAATGAATCTGTCATTTTGTACTTCACCTCTTTATATTTTATAATTCTAGCTTTTAATAATGGTTTTGCTGTATTAAAAATTAATTATCTAATTTTATTTCTTTAGGCTTAATCTTCTTTACTGCAATAGCATTTGTTTGAGCTTCATTCCATCTCATAACTCTTATATTTTTATATGTATCTAAAACTTTAGAATATTTATCTCTTTCATCTTCCCACACTGTTGATGGAATTTTATCAAAACTATCAAACATCTTTTCAGCTTCTGTTAAATATATTATTTGTTCTTGTGGAGACATTTTATCATATTTTTGAGCAAATCTTACTAAGCTATCTAGTTTTTGGTTTGCATCAATAAAACTGAAAAAGTCCTTAACTTTAATTCCAGCCATACGAATTTGCATTATAGCTATTACAATTAATATTACAATAAACATTACAAGTATAAATATTACTGCTAATGCCTCCGTCATATCTTTCTCCTTATCTTTAGATTTTGCTATATTATATCATTAAAATATAGACATTGCAATATTTTGTTAGCAATGCATTTTTCTATAGAATTTAACATTTAATATATTTTTTAATTTATTTTTTGTTTTTTAATTTATCTATCTTTTTCTAATCCACTATCTTTAGCACTTTCATTTTCACATTTTTTATTACCAGTATCTACATCTTTTACAGCACCAGTAAACATTCCCATTCTTTGGCCACCTAAAATATCTGTTAAAAATCCATCTCCTATTACTATAATATTTTCTGGATCTAATCCCATTTCAGTACTTGCTTTTATAAATGGTTTTCTTCTAGGTTTAAATGCATGAGGCATATAATTTATACCTATTTTTTTTGCAAACTTCTCAATTCTGTCATTTTTGTTATTAGATACCAAATATATTTTTAGCTCTCTACTTAAAAGTTTTAAAGTTTTTACTACACTTGGTGGTACAAATTCTAGTTCATGAAGTATTGTTCCATCAACATCTATTATCATTCCACCTATTCCATATTCACTTTTTAATCTTTTTATTTCTTCTAAGTCTATTTCATTTATATTATTGTATTCTATATCTGGTTTTAAATTTTTTCTTACTAATTTATTTAACGCTAAAACAAATTTAGTATATATTTTTCCTTGTAAAGACATTCTTTCACCTCGTCTTTTAATTATACCATATATTTAGTAATATTTATACACTTTTTATAAAAAATCAAAGACTTACACTAGAATATTTCTAGCATAAGCCTTTCTTATTATGCAACAATGATTTCATCATCTTTTGCAGTCACTTTTGCTTCTTTCTTTATTTTGCCATCTAACATTGCTTCTGCAATTTTATCTTCAACCATTGTTTGTATTGCTCTTTTTAGAGGTCTTGCACCAAAACTCTTATCTGTTCCTTTTTTAGCAACTAAGTCTTTTGCCTTTTCATCAACAGTAAGTTTTATTCCTTGTTCTTTTAGTAGTTTTGCTACATTATTTAGCATAATATCTACTATTTTTCTAATTTGGTCATCCTCTAATTTATGGAATACTATTATTTCATCTATACGGTTTAAGAATTCTGGCTTAAATTCTTTTTTAAGTTCTCCCATTACATCTTTTTTGATGTCTTGGTATTCTTTTTCACCGCTTTCTTTTTCTTCTATAAATCCTAAAGTCTTCTTATCTGTAATTAATTTTGCTCCTACATTTGATGTCATAATTATTACAGTATTTTTGAAGTTTACTGTTCTTCCTTGTGAATCTGTAAGTCTACCATCATCTAATACTTGAAGAAGCATATTCATTACATCTGGATGTGCCTTTTCTATTTCATCAAATAGTATTACTGAATATGGTTTTCTTCTTACTTTTTCAGTAAGCTGACCTGCTTCATCATAACCAACATATCCTGGAGGTGAACCTATTAATTTTGCAACGGAATGTGATTCCATATATTCTGACATATCTATCCTAATTAGTGAATCTTCACTACCAAATAGATTTTCAGCTAAAGCCTTTGAAAGTTCTGTTTTTCCTACACCTGTTGGTCCTAAGAATAGAAATGATCCAATTGGTTTATTAGGATCTTTTAGTCCCATTCTACTTCTTTTTATAGCTTTTGCAACAGCGGATACTGCTTCATCTTGTCCTATTACTCTTTTATGCAAATTAGCCTCTAAGTTTTTAAGTTTATCATTTTCGCTTTGAGAAACTTTTGTAACTGGTATTCCTGTCCAACTAGATATTACATTTTGAATATCTTCTTCTTTAAGTGTTGATACATTTTTGCTACTCTTTGTTTCCCACTCTTTTTTAGCATTTTCTAATTCTTTCTTTTTACTATTTTCTTTATCTCTTATTTTGGCAGCTTTTTCAAAGTCTTGAACTCTTATTGCTTCTTCTTTTTCTTTGTCTAATTTTTCAATTGTATCTTTTAATGCTTTAAAGCTATCTGGCTCCGTGTAACTTCTCATTCTAACTTTTGAAGCCGCTTCATCTATTAGGTCTATTGCTTTATCTGGTAAATATCTATCATTTATATATCTAGATGATAATTCTACTGCTGATTTAATTGCTTCATCAGTTATTTTTACATTATGATGTGCCTCATATTTATCCCTTAAACCATATAGAATTTGAATAGTTTCTTCTTCTGTTGGTTCATTAACAGTAACAGGGCTAAATCTTCTTTCTAATGCTGCATCTTTTTCAATATATTTTCTATATTCTTTTAATGTAGTAGCACCTATTAATTGAATTTCACCTCTTGCTAAAAGTGGTTTTAAAATATTAGCTGCATCAACTGCTCCTTCTGCAGAACCTGCTCCTACTATTGTATGAATTTCATCTATAAAAATTATAACATCTCCTGCTTTTTTTACTTCTTTTAAAGCTTTTTTAATTCTTTCTTCAAAGTCTCCTCTATATTTTGCACCAGCAACCATACTAGCTATATCCATACTTACTACTCTTTTATCTTTTAATGTTTCTGGTACATCTCCTGCTACTATCTTTTCTGCTAATCCTTCTGCTACTGCTGTTTTACCAACACCAGGTTCACCAATTAAGCAAGGGTTATTTTTTGTTCTTCTAGATAATATTTGTATTACTCTTTGAATTTCTTCTTTTCTACCTATTACAGGATCTAGTTTACCTTCTTTAGCCATTTTGGTTAAATCTGATCCATATTGATTTAAAGTTGGAGTTGAGTTATAGCTTCCTTTATTTGATTGATTAGAATTTTCAGTATTTTCTTCTCCTTCTTCACTTAGAACTTTTACAAGTTCATTATACAGACTTTGAGGATTTACATCTTCTTCTAGCATTATTCTAGTTGCAACACAATCTCCCTCTTTCATTATACCAATTAGTAAATGTTCTGTCCCTATATATTCTGTTCCTAATCTTCTTGCCTCTAAAAATGCATTTTCAATTACTCTTTTAGTTCTTGGTGTAAAACTAATTTCATTGCTATCTTCTATTGATTCTCCAACACCTACAATTTCTTCAATTGAATCTTTTACTTTTTCTGCTGTAAGGTTTTGGTTTTGTAAGACTTTACTTGCAACACCTGTGCCTTCTTCAACTAAGCCATAAAGCAAATGTTCTGTTCCGATATAGTTATGTCCTAATTCCATAGCTATATCTTGAGCATACTCTAAGGCTTTTTCTGCTCTTGCAGTAAATTTATAATACATATTAATACACTTCCTTTCTTAACTTTTATATTTTTAGTTTTTATATGTTACCTTTATTTTTTTGTATTATTAATTTTAAATTTCTTAATCTTAATAAATATTAATCTTCATTTGTTATTTGTTTTATAACTTCACACCTTGAAGCTTCTTGGTCTATTACAGATAATTTAGTACTTAGTCTTTTTTGCATATTTGCAGGTTTAGTAAATAGCATAAGCTCTCTAATCTTTTTATCATTAAGCTCTTTAATTATTCCCAAATCTGTTCCTAATTTAACTTTAGATAAAAGATCTATTGTTTCTTCCTCGCTTAGTCTTCTTGCATTAACTAATATACCATAACTTCTATATACTTCATCTTCAAGTTTTAGTGAATTTCTAGTTAAGTATTTTCTTGCTAATCTTTCTTGATCTATTATTTTTTGTGCAAGTAAATTTAAGTTTTTAGCAATTTCTTTTTCTGTTATACCCAAAGTTTGATTATTTGATACTTGATATACATCGCCTTCAGCTTTACTTCCTTCTCCATAAAGTCCTCTTACATTCATACCTAAGTTGTTTATAATATTTAGCATTTTATTTAAGTTACCTGTCATTTGAAGAGCTGGTATATGTACTAATGTAGATATTTTAAGACCTGTACCTACATTAGTTGGACAAGCTGTTAAGAAGCCATATTTTTCGTGATAGCTATATTGTACTAAATTTTCAATCTTTTCATCTATTTCAATTGCTAAGTTTAATAAATTATCTATATCTAATCCTGAAGTAAATACTTGTAATTTTATATGGTCTTCTTCATTTACCATTATACAGATATTTTCTTCATCATTTATAATTATGGCTGTATATGGCATCTTTGTTTTTGCAAAATCTGGACTAATTAAATGTTTTTCAACTAAACTTTGTTTTGTAATAGAGTCCATATCATCTAGGCTTAGAAATTTTAAGTTATATCCTAAAAGAGGTGTTATTTCTTTCATCTTATTATAAACTTCTTTTAATTCATCTTTTGAAGCTCTAGTAATAAAGGGGATTCCTTTAATATTTCTAGATAATCTTACTCTAGTGCTTATTACAACATCAGATTCTTTACCATTTTGTAAATACCAATTCATTATTTATTCATCTCCTTTATCTTATCTCTTATTTTTGCAGCATCTTCATATCTTTCTTCTTTTATAGCTTTGTCTAATTCTTTTTGTAACTCTTCTAATTTTGAGCTTTTTTCATCTTTGCTATTTTCATTATTTTTAGATGCATTTTTGCTATTCTTTTTATTTAATAGCTCATCAACATTTTTTGCACCTCTACCTATATGTTTTGCTGTACCATGAAGATTTTTTAATAATGAATCAATTGGTCCTGAGAATGTATCATAACAATCACTACATCCAAACATTCCAGTATTTATAAAGTCATTATATGTCATTCCACAAGTTTTGCATTTAGCATTATCTATGCTAAAGCTAGGAAGTAAAGAACTTTCTGCATAATCATTAAAGAAATCTCCTAAAAAACTTGTGAAATCCATTGGAATATCTATTCTATCTACTCCAAGTTTTCTAGCACATTCTGAGCATAGATTAAGCTCCTTTCTAACACCATTAATTATTTGAGTATATTTTACATTTGCTTCATTTTTACCACAATTTTGACACAACATAATAATTACCTCCTTTTAAATTATTTAGTCAAAATAACTTTGAATTTTTATACTAAATTAATTAGCATATTTTTAAATATTCTTGCTCTTAGCTTATCTTTTGTTTCTTTTGGCAAATTAAGTACATTATCACTTGTAGCTGCTTTTATTAATTTTGCCTCTTTTTCATTTATAATGTTATAGTCTAAAAAGTTCTTAACAAATATTTCAATTTCTTTTGCTGTTATAGAATTTCCTATACTATTAATGATATGCATTATATAATCACTATGAGTAATATTAACTTTTCTAATTTTTATGCATCCTCCACCACCTCTTGAGCTTTCTACATAGTAGCCTTGCATTGGTGTAAATCTGGTAGATATAACATAGTTTATTTGTGATGGTACACAATTAAAATGTTCTGCTAGGTCATTTCTTTGTATTATTGCTAAATCATCATCTTCTAACATATCTTTTATAAAATCTTCTATTACATCAGATATTCTCATATTACTCCCCTCTTTTCTGCTTCATATTATTAAGCTAGTTAATTCTATATATATTTATTTTGCTATTTCAATTTTCGACATTTTCCTATTTTATTTGACTTTGACTTTCTTTGACTTTTAATAGTATATACCCAATTTTGTAAATTGTCAATAGTTTTTAGATAATATTTTTTATATTACATTTTTGTTACATTATTTTGGTAAATTTTTAATTAATTTTTTCTTGACGATTTATGTCTAAATATGCTATTATTTAGGCATAAAATATTTTTTAAGGGGAGGGAATATTTATGTATTCATCTTATTATTCAAAGAATTTATTAAGTTCTTCTAGCAGTGCAGTAAATTCATCTGTTTGGATAATAGTATCTATTATACTTGCTATTGTTGGTGGAATCTTAATTTATTTCTTATTCTTAAGTAAGAAAAATGAAGGAAAATTCAATGGTTTTGTTGGATGGCTTTATGATTTCCTATCATTTAAGAAAATGTTTATGGAAGCATTATTAAAAATTACATATTTAATAGTTGCTATATACATTACACTTTCTTCATTTGCATTTATTAGTACAAGCTTTGTACTATTCTTAGCAATGTTAATTATAGGAAATGTTGTTGCAAGATTAGTTTATGAATTTTCTTTATTACTTCTTGTTATTTGCAGAAATACAACTGAAATTAACAAAAAGTTATCTAAAAAAGATAATAAATAGTAAATATAGCACCTCTAGCTAAAGAGGTGCTTTTTTTATATTTTTTATTCATATTTACAATTCTAACACATATATTTTAATAAATTTATGTGTAAGGAGATGTCTTATGGAAAATGATTCAAATAATTCTTCTAATGATGAATTCACAAAAGTAGACTTTATGGATGGAACTCAAAATTGTAAGAATTTCTTTTCTTCTTTTTTTAGTAATCCTATTAAAACATTAAAAAATATTAGTCAATCTAAACACAATTTATTTTTTAACACTTCTATTATTATACTTCTTTTTTGGGTATTAATTATGTTTTTTAATGCTCTATTTAGTACTACTAATTCTAGTAATGGACTTTATATTTTCTTAACTGCTGTTAGAGATTTAACTATTCCTATAATCTCTGTTGGATTTATGGCTCTTATTATTTATTGTATTGATCCTAATAAAGATGAAAAATGTAATCTAACTAATACTATAACCTCTGTAATTGTTTGTAAAATACCAGTTATTATTGCAAGCTTTATATCTCTAATTAACATAGTATCTAATAAAGCTTACTATATTACTAATCCAATTACTTATTTTTGCCTTAGTTTAAGCATTCTTTTAACTTATTTTGCTATAAAATATTTATATAAAGAATGTGAAGATTTTAAGTCTTTTAAAAAATTTATGGTAGTTTACGGTATCTTTTATGGTGTATATTTAATTTTATCTTTTTTAGGTATTTATATGGTATAATTATTTTCTCTTTTCTATTGAAAAATTTTGTATTTACATATATAATGTAGGTGAAATCTTTAGGATTTCACTTACGATTCGTTCAATAGAAAGGAGAATTTTTATGAATTTAAATATTACTGGAAAGGATTTCGAACTAACAGATTCTATTAAAAGTTACATTACTGAAAAGATTGGTAAACTAGAGAAATATTTTGGTAGTGATTTTGATGCAGTTGCTACATTAAAAATAGAAGGAAACAATCAAGTAGCTGAAATAAGAGTAAATATTGCTAGTGAAACTTTTAAAGCTGCAACAGCAAGCAAAGACTTGTATGCTTCAGTTGATAAAGATATAGAAATATTAGAAGGACAAATTAGAAAGAACAAAACTAAAAAAGATAAACAAAATATGGTTGAAACAATAAGAATGAATAATCAACCAAGCTCTGAAAAAGTAGAAGATGATGGTGAAATTATAAAAACTATTTATTATAGCATAAAACCTCTTACTCAAGAAGATGCTAAGTTAGTTCTAGAAGGAGATGCTAAGAATAAATTCTTACCATTTATAAATGTTGAAACTAACCAAGTTAATGTAATATACAAATTAAAAGATGGCAAAAATTTTGGTATATTAGAGCCAGAAGCCTAAAAATAAATTAAGCTATGAATTTTAGATTCATAGCTTTTATTTTGTAATTTTTAATTTTAGATTATTTTTTTGATTTAGATTATTTTTATAAATTATAAAACACCCTATAATAGGGTGTTTATGTATTATTCTGCTTTTTTAGTTGTCTTTTTTGTTGTAGCTTTTTTTGGAGCTTCTTTTTTCTCTTCAGTAGCTTCAACTTTTGCTTCAGCTTTCTTTGCTGGAGCTTTTTTAGCTTCAACCTTAACAGCTAATTTGCTTTCAAGTCTTGATTTTTTTCTTGAAGCTGCATTCTTAGAAATAACTCCTTTTGAGCAAGCACTATCTATTTTACTTTTTGCTTTAGATAATAATTCTACAGCTTCTTTATCTCCATTGTTGTTTGCTGCTTCATATTTCTTTATAGCTGTTTTACATTCTGATTTTATCATATTATTTCTTTTTGTTTTAGTTTCTGCAACTTTAACTCTTTTTATAGCTGATTTAATATTTGGCATGTTTTGCACCTCCCTTTAGTGTATTAAACTATAACATATGATATTATAGCATAGTTTTTCGTATATGACAAGTATTTGAAGAAAAAAAGTTTATTTGACATAACACAGTTAATTGAAGAAAGTAACTTCTATTCATAATAATAATTTGAAGCTATACGAAATTGCGTTTATTTTTTTACAAAATGTATTGACTTTTGTTAATAAAAAGAGTTATAATGAATATAATAATAAAGATACACAATGTATCTTGTTCAAATCAAATGTTAACCGCCACCCTGTTGGCGAGATATAAATGCACAGGTGAGCAAATGTTACTCGCAACCCTACTTGCGACAAATAAATGCGTAGGTGGACAAATGTAGCAAGAAATCTACCCTTAAAAGGTAGATTTTTTGTTAGAAATGAGGTTATAATGAAAGTAGAAAATGGGAAATTTTATTTTATAAAAGATAATTTTTTTGATTTATTTAAAGATTATAAATTAATGCAAAATAAGGAAAATGGAAATAAAAGACCATGTTATTTTTGTTTTAACGATATAGAAGATGAACGAATAGTATGGTTTGTCCCAATATCTAGTAAAGTCGAGAAGTATAAAGCTATATATGAGAATAAAAAGAAAACTAGAAAAAAAGTTTATAATTTTGTTTTTGGTAAAGTATTAGGAAAAGAAAAAGCATTTTTAATTCAAAACATATTTCCGACGACAGAAGAATACATAGAAAGTAAATATCAAAGTAGAAATCAAGATGTAGAAATAACAGAAAGTTTAAAAAATGAAATAATAGAAACCTCTATGAACGTTATACATTTAGCTCTAAAAGGTATTAATATTCCGTTTTATGATATTATAGAAATGAAGAAGATACTAATATATAATTAGTACCTTCTTTTTATACTTAAATATTATTCATTCACAAAGTTAAGTTTAACTAAACTATCTTAATTGAGATTCAGCTTGTTGAATTAATTTCTTAACCATGTTTCCGCCTATTTTACCAGCGTCTCTTGCAGATATATTTCCATTATAACCATCTTTTAATGAAACACCAACTTCGTTAGCTACTTCATATTTGAATTTGTTAAGAGCATCTGTTGCTTCTGGAACTGCTTTGTAATTGCTGTTGCTTGATGAATTTGCCATTACGTTCACCTCCTAAAAGTTTTTGTTGAAAAGTATGTTTTCCTTTTCAATATATATGATGCTCATTTATTTTGTTTTTAAACTGGTAATTTGTGGATTTTTTATTTTTTTAATTCTTCTAGGAACATTTCATTAAGCATTTTAGGATTTGCTTTTCCTTTTGTTTGTTTCATTGCTTGTCCTACTAAGAATCCAAGTGCTCTATCTTTTCCTGCTTTATAATCTGCCACTGATTGCTCATTTTCTGATAAAACTTTTAGAACAACTTCTTTTATAGCATTTTCATCAGATATTTGAATCCATCCTTTTTCTTCAATTATTTTGCTTGGAGATTTTGGATTTTCAAATAATTCATCTAAGACTTTTTTACCAATACTTGAACTTATTGTTCCTTTATCTATTAATGTTACCATTTCTGCTAATTCTTCTGCAGTAAAAGGTATATCTTCTGGTTCTAATTCTTTTTCATTTAATATTCTTGCTACATCTGAATTTAGCCAGTTACATACTGCTTTATAATTTTTAGAAATTTCTCCTGCTTTTTCGAAAAAGTCTGATAAATATTTTGATGAAGTTATACTATTACTATCTTTTTCAGAAAGACCATATTTATTCATATATCTTTCTTTTCTTGATTCTGGCATTTCTGGAAGTTGTTTCTTTATATTTTCAATATATTCATCTGAAAGTTTTATTGCAACTAAATCAGGTTCTGGGAAATATCTATAATCTTGAGAATCTTCCTTATTTCTCATAGGGAATGTTCTTCCTTCTAAATCATCCCATCTTAAAGTTTCCTGTTCTATTTTGTTTCCATGCTCTAATTCATAAATTTGTCTTTCTTTTTCATATTCAATTGCTCTTGAAATTGATTTAAAAGAATTCATATTTTTCATTTCTGTACGAGTTCCAAAAGGCTCGCCAAATTTATGTACAGACACATTGACATCAGCTCTTAATGAACCTTCTTGCATCTTACAATCTGAAACTTCTATATATTGAAGTATTGATTTTAGCTTTTTTAAATATCTATCTACTTCTCCAGTTGATCTTAAATCTGGTTCCGATACTATTTCAATTAGTGGAACACCTGCTCTATTTAAATCTACTAAACTTCCTGAACCAAATTCATTATGATTTAGTTTTCCTGCATCTTCTTCTATATGAATTCTAAGTATTCTTATTTTTTTAGGATTACCAAAATCATCTTCTATTTCTATATATCCATGATTGCAAAGTGGTTTATCGAATTGTGATATCTGATAAGATTTAGGTAAATCTGGATAAAAATAATTTTTTCTATCATTTTTACTATCTTTTGAAATTTCACAGTTTGTAGCTAAGCCTGCTTTTACTGCATATTCCACTACTTTTTCATTAAGTACTGGAAGTGCTCCTGGAAGTGCCATACATACAGGACATATATGTGTATTTGGTTCTGCTCCAAATTCTGTTGGGCATGAACAAAATATTTTTGTTTTTGTTGATAATTCTGCGTGAACTTCTAATCCAACAATTAGTTCATAATCTTCTACTGCCATCTAATTTCCTCCTTTTTATTTTTTAATAGTATAAAAATTTGCATTGTTTTGTTATTGTTCATTATCCTTTGTTTTACCTGCCATCGTCTTGTTCTTCATCACTGGATTTTCTACCGTCTCTTACTATTGTATTGTTTCCTGTTTGAGAGTATTTTATCTTGTCTACTTTATATTTCTTCAAATAATTTTTATTGTAAAATTTTGTATTATTTGATTTATCATAACTATTCAAGTTATCCTTTATTTTTTCGTATTCTCTTTCAATTCTATCATAGCAATTTTTTAATCTATTTATTATTCCTATTTGGCCTATGTCAAAATTTTCATTATACCCTAAAACATTCCTATTACTGTTCATGTAATCTGATATTCTGTTTAATATAGTGTCTCTTAAATTTGTTTTCAATATATTATCCAAGACACAAGCAAATTGAATTACTGTCGTTATTCTCTTCCTATCATTCTCGCTAAGGTACCATCCATCAGACACTACTGTTTTTCCAGTTTCCGAGTCTAAATATCTTATTCTATCAATGTCACTTTTGCTACCCGAATATTTACCATAGAAATGAATTATAGTCTTATCTCCTACTTTATCAATAAAACTTATATTATAACATTCATTATCTGCAATAATATGTATGCTTTTCATAAAGTCCATGACTACTAATTTAGAATCTGGCAAATATACCAATTTTAAATTTTTATTATCTAACCTTTTTCTTTCAAATTCTTCTCTTTGTTCTTTTGTAATAAATTTAGCTAACCAATCTAAAGATATTTTGTCTATATCTTCTTCTTTTAGTGGAAGTGTAGGTTCTATTGGTTCTACTGATTTTTCAGTTTCTTTTGGTTTTGTTCCAAAATAATCTCTTATTCTCCTAAAAATACTTTTCTTTTCCTTTGCTATTGCCAAAGCTGTTGTTTCAAGTTCTTCTGTTTTTTCTTCTCGTGAATTATTTTGCTGTATATTAGCACCTCTTATGGCTTCATTTTGGTTTTGTACATAACTTAAAAGTTTCCATATTTCATCATCTGCAAATGCTTCTTTTCCACTCATTAATTTATACTTTATTCTTTCTAAGACATTACTAACCTGTGGAGTAGTATTTTGAGATAATCTATTTATTTCACCATTTAAGAATATTGTAAGACCTGGTATATCTTGTCCTGATATTTCAAACTCATCTATTGCACCTTCTCTTACTCTTCTTACCATAAAGTTACCATATAAATTGTATAAAGCTTTTTCTATTTTATCTCTATCTTCAAAACTATATTGTGAAATTGAACTATCATAAGTTTGTTTTAATTTTTCAAATTCAGTTTCATAATCTTCTAAAGACAGTTTCTTACCATCTTTTTGCATATCTTGTATTTGTTGAAATATTGCTTGTCCTTTACTTTCTAACACCTTTTGATTTCCGTCATTTTTCTTATATGCATCTAGTTCTAGATTTAACTCAGTATATTTTGAGTAAAATTCCTGTTGACTACTTATATGCAATAAAGCATTATATTTTTTTAATAAGCCTTCTGCCGCTTCTGAGTCATACAACAATATTTGAGATATTTCTACTTGCAATGGTTTTAACATTGTTTCATATACTGTATTTCTTTGCTCTTGTGTAAACTCTATATCACTCTCAAGTTCTAGTTTTGGTCTTAACATTTCATTAAAATCTGGTAAACTTCCATTAGAAAAGCTATCTTCTTCTTTCATTGCTCCTCCTTATTATTTTTTGAATGAAGGTTTATGATTTTCTCTAAACTTGATTTCTTGTTCAAATTTATATGCAACATTTAGTATCTTTTCTTCTTCAAATCTATTTCCTATTAATTGCATTCCTACTGGCATTCCATTACTATCTACTCCACATGGAAGTGATATTGCAGGAACACTTGCAATATTTATAGATACAGTACATATATCTGCTAAATACATTTCTAGTGGATTATTGCATTTTTCTCCTATCTTAAATGCTGTTGATGGAGATACTGGAGTAAGCAATACATCATATTTACTAAATGCTTTATTAAATTCATTTTTTACATATGTTCTAACTTTTTGAGCTTTTTTATAGTAAGCATCATAATATCCTGAAGATAATACATAAGTTCCAAGTATTATTCTTCTTTTTACTTCATCTCCAAATCCTTCAGTTCTTGAATTTACATATAATTCTTTTAATGAATTAAAGTCTTTTGCTCTATATCCATATCTTATTCCATCAAATCTACCTAGGTTTGAACTAGCTTCTGCACAAGCAATAATATAATAAGCTGCAAGTGATGCTTTAGCTACATCAAGTGAAGTTTCTTCTACTGTAGCTCCTAACTTTTTATATGTTTCTATTGCTTTTTCTAACTGTTCTTTTACCTCTTTATTTATTCCCTCTCCAAAGAATTCCTTAGGTACACCAATTTTTATTCCAGTTAAATCTTTTTCTAGATTTTTTGTATAATCTTTTTTCTCTATATTATATGATGTACTATCTTTTTCATCATGTCCAGCTATTATATTTAAAAGCATTGCACTATCTTTTACATCTTTAGTTATTGGTCCTACTTGGTCTAAAGATGAAGCAAAGGCAACTAGTCCATATCTGGAAACTAATCCATAAGTTGGTTTTAATCCTACAACTCCACAAAATGCTGCTGGTTCACGAATTGATCCACCTGTATCACTTCCAAGTGCCCATGGAACTAAATCACCTGCAACAGCAGCTGCACTACCACCTGATGAACCGCCTGGAACTCTATTTAAATCCCATGGGTTATGTGTAATTTTTATAGCAGAATTTTCTGTTGAGCTTCCCATTGCGAATTCATCCATGTTTAGTTTTCCAAGGCTTATTATTCCTTCTTTATTTAATTTTTCTACAACTGTTGCATCATAAGGTGATACAAAGTTTTCAAGCATTTTTGAACTACAAGTTGTTTTAACACCTTTTGTGCATAGGTTGTCCTTAATTCCTATAGGAATACCAGCATACTTAGATAATTCTTTATTTTCTTTTCTTTCTTCATCTATTTTTTTAGACTCATTTAATGCCTCATCAGTTGTAAGTGTTACAAAAGCATCAACATCTTTTTCTTTTTCATTAATTCTATCTATGTAAGCTTTTGTTATTTCTTCTGATGTTAATTCATTATTTTTTAATTTTTCCACTAACTCATGTACTGTAAGATTTGTAATACTCTCCATTCCTCTGCTTCCTTTCTTAAAGTTTTTGTGATTCTTCTTTCCAGTCTAATAACTCTTTTAATTCTTTTTGAACATCTTCTAAGTTTCTACAATTATCTATGTTCACAACATGAATGTTTTTATACTTTTCTTTAATTTCTTCTGCTAATTTTAAATATTCATTTTGTTGATTTACACTGCTTTGTTTTTCAAATTTTGTGTATTTTACTTTTGCTTTTCCTGCTCTATCTAATCTTGTAACATATTCATCCTCATTACTTAAGTATAATGTTATGTAATAAATATCAAAGTCCATTTGAGATAATCTGTTTAATAATTTATTATATACATCTGTAAATGAATAATCCTTAAAACCTAATCTACAATAAATTTCTTCTGTAAAAAATGTTCTATCAAAAAGTAAATTTATACTTTTATTTTGCAATTTTTCTATATAATCCATTAAGTCCTCATACATTACTTTTGCTTTTTCTTTTCCTGCTTTAGTTATATCTGCTGTTCCACTTAATCTGTATAAATTTGTATATGGTATTACTTTTCTAATATAATCTGTTATTGTTGTTTTTCCTGCTCCTTGTGGTCCTTCTACTATTATTATTTTTGAGTTTGACATTTGTTTTATTCCTTATACTATAATTTAGGTTTTAGTAAGTTCTACCTATAAACTTTTTAGTTTAATACTTTTGGTATTTTGAACATGTTTCTTTCTTTTTCTGGTGCATTTTCCATAATGCCTTCTTTGTTATCAAAATCAACTATTTCATCTTTTCTAAATACATTTGAACTATCATTTGCACCAATAGTTTCATCAAGCTCATCTAAATTCATTGAGTTTAATAATTCAGTATAATTTAATATATCTTGCAAATTATTTAAATATTTGTCTATTTCTTCATCTTTAATTTTTATATCTGCTAAATTTGCAATATGCAATAACTCTTCTTTACTAACTGTCATTATTTTTTCCTTTCTAATCAATTTGATTTACAATATTTTCACTAATATTATTTCTATTTATTTCATTAGTATTTGTAGTATTTTCAGCTATGTTTTCTGCTTTATTTTGAGCTTTATCCTCTAAGTTATTTTCAATACTATTAGCATTATCATAAAAGCTCTCTAAACTATATACAGATGCTTGTCCTTGTGCATTAGATGTCTCATTATATCTGTCTTTTATTTCTTCATAAATAGCATTCATATCTCCATCATATGCATTGGAAATTCTTTCAGTTTCCTCTAACTGAGCTCTTCTTCTAGATGTAGTATATATAAAAAAGCTTGAAAGAATTATTACTATAAAAAATATTGTTGCTACTACTATCATTGTTACAGAACCTTTTTCACTTTGTTTCATTTGTTCCTCTCTTTCTAGTGAATTTTTGATCACTTTTTATTTTATATAATTTTGCAGTAGTTTTTATATTATTTTTCTTTTTTTGATGTAGTTTTTTCTTTTGATGTAGTTTTTGTCTTTGTTTTAGCTTTTGTCTTTTTTGTTTTTGCTTTTTTTGTCGTTTTCTTTTTTTCTTTTGTTTCAGGTTCCCACTTTTCACCTAATTTTGGTTTATTCCAAGATATATAGTTGCAAGATTTTGGATTATTCTCACAAATATAATAATTTTTACCTCTTTTTGTTTTTCTTACTTGTACTGTTCCTCCACATACAGGGCAAGGTACATCTATTTTTTCCACATAAGGTTTTACATTTTTACATTCTGGGTATCCTGGGCAAGCTAAGAATTTGCCATATTTACCGTACTTTACGACCATCATTCTACCACACTTTTCACATGGAATATCTGTAACTTCTTCTTGCAATTTTACATGTTCTAATTCTTTATCTACTTTTTCCACTTCTTGTTCAAAAGGTGTGTAAAACTCTCTTATAACTTGTTTCCAAGGTTCTTTTCCTTCTGCAATTTCATCAAATTGATTTTCAATGTCTGCTGTAAATTCTACATTGATTATATCTTTAAAATTTTCTGTTAATAGTTTATTTACTACTTTTCCTAAATCTGTTGGAACTAGTTGCTTTTTTTCTTTTTGTACATATCTTCTATCTAATATAGTAGATATTATTGTTGCATAAGTACTTGGTCTACCTATTCCTTTTTCTTCTAATGCTTTTACTAAACTTGCTTCAGTATATCTTGCTGGTGGTTCTGTAAAACTTTGTTTTGCATCTAATTTTTCTTTTTTTACTTCTTCATTAACTTTAAGTTCAGGAATTTGACTTTCTTCATCTTCATTTTTGGCATCATCTCTATCTTCTACATACAATGTCATAAATCCTTTAAATTTAAGAGTTTGTCCACTTGCTTTAAAATTATAATTATTTGCATCAATATTTGCTGATATTGTATCATATATTGCTTGTGACATTTGACTTGCTATAAATCTATTATATATTAATCTATATAATTTATATTGGTCTGGGGTTAATGAATCTTTTATTTTTTCTGGTTCTAAATCAATATATGTTGGTCTTATACCTTCATGAGCATCTTGAGCTCCAGATTTTGTTTTATAATATCTATTTTCATAAAATTTAGCACCATATTTATTTGTAATATGCACTTTAGCAGCAGCTCTTGCTTCTTCTGAAATTCTTGTAGAGTCTGTTCTCATATAAGTAATAAGTCCAACTGTTCCTCTGCCTTCAACTTTTACTCCTTCATAAAGTATTTGTGCAACTTGCATAGTTTTCTTAATTGGAAAACTTAATTTTCTTGATGCTTCTTGTTGCATTGTACTTGTTGTAAATGGTGGAGCTGGAGTTCTTTTCTTTTCTCCTTTTTTTACATCTGTTACTATATATTTTGCATTTTTTAAGTTTTCTAATATTTCATCTACTTCTTCTTTTTTGTGTAAATCTATTTTTTTGCCATTTTTCCCATAAAATTTAGCAATAAATTTTTCATCATCTTTAGAAAGAGTAGCTATTATGTTCCAATATTCTTCAGGAATAAATTTTTCTATTTCATTTTCTCTATCTACTATTAATTTTACTGCTACTGATTGAACTCTTCCAGCTGATAAACCTCTTTTTACCTTCTTCCAAAGTATAGGGCTTATTTTGTATCCTACTATTCTATCTAAGACTCTTCTTGCTTGCTGAGCATCTGTTAAATTTTTATCTATTTTTCTTGGCTTTTTAATAGATTCTTTTACAGTTTCTTTTGTAATTTCATTAAATGTAACTCTACAAACTGCATCTTCAGGTATGCCTAAAAGATATGCTAAATGCCATGCAATAGCTTCTCCTTCACGATCAGGGTCGGTTGCTAAATACACTACTTTTGCATTTTTAGCATCTTTTTTTAAACTATTTATTAAACTTGCTTTTCCTCTTATATTAATATATTGAGGTTCAAAGTCGTGTTCTACATCAATGCCTAGTTTTGATTTTGGCAAATCTCTAACATGTCCCATTGAAGCAACAACTTTTACGTTGCTTCCCAAAAACTTTTTTATTGTATTAGCTTTTGATGGTGACTCAACTATTATTAATTTGTCTGCCATTATATGTTTCCTTTCTTAACCCAAAAGGGACGTTCCTTTTTGGGCGTTATTTTTTATTTTAACCCAAAAAGGGACGTCCCTATTGGGTTATTTCTTTATATATTTTTTCTTCTACATTTTGTATTGCCATTTTACGAGCATTATTGCCCATTTGTTCTAATTTTTTTCTATCCCTTGTTAATTCGTTTATTGTAGCATTTAAAGCCTCTGCTGTCAAGTTTTTGTCTAGTATCACCTTTGCAGCATCTTTGTTTTCTAATGCTCTTGCATTATATTCTTGATGATTTTCTGCAGCATATGGAAATGGTATAAAAATTGCAGGCTTTCCTACATTTTCTATTTCTGTTACTGTCATTGCTCCGCTTCTTGCTACAACTAAATCTACTATATTCATTATTTCTTCCATATTATATATGTATGGCATTACTTTTATACCATCTAATTTATCTATGTCCATATTTACTTTTTTTAATTCTTCTTTTACTTTTTCATATTGCTCTGGACCTGCTGACCAAATTATTTGGTAATTAGAATTTAACTTGTTTTTTATTATATCTGCCATACTTTTATTTATACTCTGAGCGCCTTGGCTACCACCAAAAACTAATACTAATGGCTTTTCTTTTTCAAATCCTAATTCTTCTTTTTTATTTTCTATTTTTTCTTTAGTAAAATCTATTTTCTTAACTTTTGTTGGTGTTCCTGTATAAACAACATTTTTAGCTTTTGGTAGTCTTTTTTCTGCTTCTTTAAATCCAACTAAAATTTTCCTTGCATTTTTTGAAAGCATTTTAGTCGCTACTCCAGGAAGTACATTACTTTCATGTATTATGTATGGTATTTTTAACTTTTTAGCTGCTAAACATACAGATATACAAATATATCCTCCTGTCCCTATTACTAAATCTGGTTTAAATTCTTTTAATATATTTTTAGCTTCAGTAATAGAATGAATTGTTTTTGCTAATCTTTTTATATTTTTCAAACTTAATTCTCTAGATATACCATAAGAATCTATTGTTCTTAATTCGTAACCTGCTCTAGGTACTAGATTAGTTTCCAATCCTCTTTTTGTACCAATAAATATTATTTTAGAATTTGGCTGCTCTTTCATTATTTTATTAGCAATTGCAATTCCTGGATTTATATGTCCACCAGTTCCGGCCGCTGCTATTACAACTTTCATAAAGCCTCCTTATTTTACAAAAAGGTCCGTCCCCAACATAAAATTTATATTTTCTTTGCTGATCTTGAAATATTCATAAGTATTCCCATTGATGCTAAAAGTATAACTAATGAGCTTCCACCATAACTTAAGAATGGAAGTGATATTCCTGTATTAGGCATTGAATTAGTTACAACAGCAATATTTAATATTACTTGTATTGCAATTAATGCTGTTATACCTATTGCAATTAAACTTCCAAAGTTATCTTTAGCTCTTAATGCTATAAGTACTCCTCTTATTATTAATATTGTAAATAGAGTTAATACTATTGCACAACCTACAAATCCTAATTCTTCTGCTAAAATTGCAAATATAAAGTCATTATGTGCCTCTGGTATGTATAAATATTTTTGAGTACTTTCACCTAATCCTACTCCAAATAATCCTCCTGAACCTATTGCATATAGTCCTTGAACAGTTTGGTAAGATGTTCCACTTGTATTTGCCCAAGGGTCAAGCCATGCTAAAATTCTATCAGATCTAAAGCTGCTCATTAATTTATCTTTTAAAAATGGAAATGCAAGTATTGCTACTCCTAATGCTCCACCAGCAAGGCTAAGTAAATATCTTATTTTGCATCCACTCATTATTATCATAATTATTGTTACTGTTCCAATTATTATACCTGCACTTAAATGGTTTTGTACGAATAGTAAAATTAAAATTGGTATTCCAACTGCAATTAAAGGTTTAATGCACGCTTTCCACATTCCTTGAATTTTATTATTAGGGTCACTATAATATCCTGCAACCCATATTATTAATCCAATTTTAGTTATTTCAGATGGTTGAATTCCAATACCTATATATATCCATCTTCTCGCACCATTTGCTCCAGAGCCTATTACTGGAACTAATACTAGGAATAATATTGCAACTGAAAGTACATATATTGCTTTATATAGTTTTTTATAAAAATCGTAATTTAATTTTGATAATGATACCATAGCAATTAAACCAATAGCCGCTGCCAAACATTGTGTTCTAAAATATGTATACCAATTTCCTGATTCTGCAATAGCTGATGGGCTACTTGCAGAAAGCACCATTACTAATCCTAATGCTACTAGCATTAAGACTACAATTAGTAATGGTAAATCTACTCGATTTCCAGATATTAAAGAAGATAAATTAATTTTGGTTTTTGAAGCATTTGAGTTACTTCTTTTCTTTTTAGTAACTTTTTTAGTTGCCATATGCATTTGCTCATCATTCCTTTAAATTATTTTATATTATATTTTTTAAATTGCCATTATTCCAACCATACACATTATTAATGTAATTATACTGAAAATTGAAACAATTTTGTTTTCTTTCCAACCAGATAATTCAAAATGATGGTGTATTGGAGCCATTTTAAATAATCTGTTTCCGGTTTTTTTGAAATATATAACTTGTAAAATTACTGATGCTGTTTCTATAACAGGTATTATTGCTATTATTATTAATAATAGTGGTAATTTTAAGTATAGTGCTATTCCTGCTATTGCTCCACCTAAAAGTAGAGATCCAGTATCTCCCATAAATACCTGTGCTGGATGTAAATTAAATAATAAAAATCCTAGTGCTGAACCTATTATTATGCATCCAAATATTGTTGTTTCTTTTATATCCCATATAATTGAAATAACTGTTAAACAAGTAAGTATAATAGTTGTTACACTTGTAGATAATCCATCTATACCATCTGTTAAATTTACTGCATTTGTTGTAGCTAATATAACTATAACTGCAAATGGTATATAAAACCAAAGTGGAAGCACTATATATTTGTCAATAAATGGTATATATATATCTGTTCCATTTTCAAAGTTAAATACTAACATTACAACATATGCTACTGCTATAATCATTAGTCCTAACATTTTAAGTCTTGGGCTTAGTCCATCAGTATTATGCAAAACTACCTTTTTAAAATCATCTATAAATCCTATTAGTCCAAATCCTATTGTTACAAATACCATTGGTAATAGTCTTGTTGCTATTTCTGGTTCATCTGTTGCATAATCTATATATAAAAATGCACTAAGTAAAATTGTTGTTATTATTAATATTAGTCCTCCCATAGTAGGAGTTCCTTTTTTCTTTAGATGTGATTTTGGTCCGTCTTCTCTTTCAGACTGTCCTACTTTTAACTTTCTAAGTATAGGTATTACTATTAGTGATATTATTGTGCTTGCTACAAAAGATAATAATAATATCTTTATTTGAAAACTCATTTGTATTTCCCCCTAAGCGTTATTATAACGTTTATATGTTTATTACTACTTTTATTTTTTAGATTGTTCTTTTTGCATTTCATCGATTATTTGTGCTACTATTTCTCTTTCATCATAGTGATGTTTTACATGATTTATTTCTTGATAAGTTTCATGTCCTTTACCTGCTAATACTATAATATCATTTTTATTAGCCATTTTTATAGCTTTTCTTATTGCTTCAGTTCTGTCTACTATGCATTCATATCTGTTACTTGTTTTCTTAATTCCTTCTTCAATTTCTTTTACAATAGTTTCTGGATCTTCTGTTCTTGGATTATCTGATGTAATTATTGTATATGCAGCTATTTTTCCAGATATCGCTCCCATTAGAGGTCTTTTAGTTTTATCTCTATCTCCACCACATCCAAAAACAGATATTACTCTACCTCTAGTATATGATTTTACTGCTTGTAATATGTTTTCTAAACTTTCTGGTGAATGAGCATAATCTATCATAATTGTTAAACCTAGCTTATTATCAACAAGTTCACTTCTTCCTGGAACTTTTACTGTTTCTAAAGCAGATTTAATATTTTCTGTTGAGCATCCTAATTTTTCTGCAACAGAAATTGCAGCTAAACTATTATATACACTAAACCTACCAGGTATATCTGTTTTTATTCTTTCATTTTTTCCATTTACTTTAACTCTAAAATCTACATATGAATTAGTAATTGTTATATCTTTTGCTAAAATATCACTTTCATTATCTATTCCATATGTTCTAAATATACAATTAGGAGCAAGTTTTGGTACTCTTATTGTATTAATATCATCTACATTTATAAATCCATATTTGCACATTTTAAATAACTTAACTTTTGAATTAAAATAGTCTTCCATATCTGGATGTTCTTTTGGACTTATATGATCTTCTGAAAAGTTTGTAAAAATTCCTATATTAAAATCTGTACCATCTACTCTATGTAATTTTAAACTTTGTGATGAAACTTCCATTACACAAGCTGTGCAGCCATCTTTAACCATTTCAGCAAATAAACTTTGAAGTTTAATACTATCTGGTGTAGTTCTATCACTATCTTCTAATTTTCTGCTACCTGAATAAGCAGCAATTGTTCCAATTAAACCTGTTTTTATTCCTTGTTTTTCTAGAATTGATTTAATCATAAATGTTGTTGTTGTTTTTCCTTTTGTACCTGTAATACCTATTACTTGCATTTTTCTAGAAGGATTACCATAGTAATTACAAGCACACATTGCTGTTGCTATTCTAGAGTCTGGTGATGTTATTAAAACTATATCTTTAGGAATATTTTCCATTACTTCTTTTAGTTCTGATTCGTCTATTAAAATAACTTTAGCTCCATTTTCTATAGCATTTGTTATGTATTTATGACCATCTGTGTCAAATCCTTTTATTGCTATAAACATATCCCCTGGCTTTATGCTTCTAGAATCTGTGCTTATGTTATTTACTTCTAGTTCTAAATCTCCTTTTGCTTTTAATCCATCAATTCCTGCAATAATATTTTTTAAATTCATAAATTATTTCGTGATATATTTTTTATATCACTTTCCCTCCTTAATAATATTTGCCGTAATTAAACTTTTTCCTTTATATTCTTTCTTTTTTATTTATAAAAAATTACGGTTTATCATCTTATTCAATTGCTTAAAATGATACTTATTATATTATATAACTTATTTTATTAAAAAAACAAGATTATATGCGAAATAATCTTGTTTTTTTAGAATTATTTACTTTTATTTTTAACTAAAAAATTTTATTACCAATTATATATTTCTAATTGTTGTTTAAATATTTTATTATCTTCTCTTGAAGTAGTTAATCTTAAGTTATCATTTTTTGCTACAATTTTATTTACTCTCCATAAACCTAATCCATGTCTTTTTTTATCTTTTTTAGTTGTAAATCCCTTTTGCTTTAATTTAGATAAATCTAATAATGTATTTTTAAATGGATTTTCTATTATTACTAAATTTCTATTATTATATTTATCTTTTATAAATTTAATACTTATTTCTTTGTTATCACATTCTTTTGTTGCTTCTATTGCATTATCTATTAATATTCCTAAGACTCTGCACAATTCATATGTTTTAATTTTTAAAACATTTAAATCAACATATACTCCAACAGTTATATTTATTCCGTCTTTTTTAGCTTCTAAATATTTGTTATTAATTAAGTTATATATAGCAGGATTAGTATTTCCTAGTTTTTCAAAGTCTTTGGTATTTTGTATTCCTTTGCAATCGCTCATAAATTCATTGTACATATTAGTTAGCCCATCCATATCTTTGGCTTGAATATATCCGCCTAACCCTTGCATTATATTTTTCATATCATGTCTAAAAGAACGGATATCTTCAAAGCTTTCCATTAGCCTAGTATTATTTCCTTCTAGTTCATTTACTTTATTTTGTTCATTTTTTAATTTAATAGTTTTTTTAATATTTATTATTGTTATAGAATAATATGAAATAATTAAGATGATTGCTATAATATAAATTGTTGATGGAAATGATTTGAGCACATAAAAAAGACCTATTGTATTTATAAAAGTAAGAATTAATAAAATTATACTTGACGCAATAATTTGCTTTTTTCTATCTGAATTTAAACACTCTTTAGCTAATATTTTATTTTGTATAACTAATGTTATTGCTGTATATATTGCTATAATTATGCATATAAGTACAGCTTTATTGTCCAATAATGTAATATTCATATTTTTCTCCTCTACCAACCATATTTTTCCATAATCAATATGATATTACATTATTAGACATTTTGCAATAGTTTTTGACAATATTTTACAAATTGTTAATATAAATTTAGTAATTTTATCTTTCGCCAATATGTTCATTCTTAATTTTTTCTAAAATTTTTTCATTTGGTTCATATTCTCTAATTTCGCAATTTTTAAGTGATATTGATTGTAGATCATTATTAGCTGGGAATCCATTAAAATAGCATTCTATTGCTTGTGCCACTCCTCCGTGAGTTACAAGTACTATATTTTTCCCCATATATCTATATATTATTTTATCTAAACAATCTGATACTCTTTTGAACAAAGCCTGAACAGGTTCAACATTAAATTTATTGTAGTTTTTTTGATAATCCAATAGCATTCTTATATTACACTCTTCACTATTATGCTTTCCTTCCAAATCTCCAAAACTTCTTTCAATTAGTTCTTGTTCAATTATTGGTTTTACTCCTGTAACTTTTTCTACAAATTTTGCTGTTTCTTTTGCTCTAATAAGTGGTGAAACTAAAATAACATCCACAGGAATTCCTTGGAACTGTTTGGCCGTATCTTCTGCTTGTTTTAATCCCACTGAATTTAGTGGTATATCTTTCCTTCCCTGAAACACATTTTGAACATTATAATCTGTTTGACCATGTCTAATTACATAAATTTTCATCTTTTCCCTTTCTATGAATTATTTGTACAATATTTATTGCATTTTATCGATAATCTCTTTATTTACTTTTATCATATTTTCTCTTTCTACATCAGTTAATTGTTGTCTATATTCTTTTATTTCCTTTATTTTTTTAATAGCTTCATCATAATTATGGGAATTTATGATATTATATAACTCATCGAGTTTTTCATTTACAATAAATACTTTATACTTTTCTTTTTGTTTAAAGTACCAATCAAATAATTCTAATATATCTAATAATTCACTATCGTTTTTAATTTGGTTAGTATCTATAATTTTACATATAATATATGGCATTATTCTTGCGCAGAAAAATCTGTAGTAACCAATATTATTCGTTTTACTAAAAATATTGTATATTAATTTATATGATTTATTTATTTTTTCAAAATACTCCTTTGAGCAATTAGTAGAATTTGTTTCATTTTTAGCATTTTGTCTATAATTGTATATAACATCTTTAATAATATATCCTTTAGGAGAATATGTGTAACAATATGTAGTAAAAATTGCATCTTCTGCTAAATATCCTTCTTTAAATCTTATGTTGTTATTATTTATAAAATCACTTCTAAATAATTTAATACACATAGCAGATGTCATTAGTAAAAAAGATTTTTTATAATCATTAAGTTCTATATATGAATCTTCACAAATATCTAAACAAGGCTTGTCCCACTTTTTGCCATCGTGAGTTGTGAATCTATAATTTGCCATTACATAATTCGTATTTGCCTTTTTTATAGCATTGTGTAATAGTTCACAAGCATTTTCTTCTATAAAATCATCAGAATCTATAAATGTAATATATTTTCCAGTAGCATTATCTATTCCACAGTTTCTAGCAGTGGAAGTTCCTCCATTTTCTTTATGTATAACTTTTATTCTACTGTCTTTTTTTGCATATTCATCACAAATTTTTCCTGAATTATCTTTTGAACCATCATCAACAAGAAGTATTTCTATATCTTTATAAGTTTGATTTAATGTAGATTCAATACATTGTTCTAAAAAATCTTCAACATTATATACTGCTATTATAATTGAAATAGTTTCATTCATAAATAATATCTACCTTTCTTTTTTTCAATTTTTCAATATTGTAATATTATTTTATGTAATTGGCTCTTTTTAAAATAGCACGAATCACTTCTTTTGCCATATCAGAAAGTGCATGCCATGATTGTGAATTGTTTTCAATTCTTCCTACATGAACTTCTTTTATTTTTGGTGTTAACTTAATAACATCTAATAATATTCCTATATCTACTCCATAATCTTTTTCAAATACTAGTTTTTCAAATAATTCTTTTTTACCTGCTATTATTCCACTTAGTGGTTGCTCAAATTTATACATCTCTGGAAATAATAAATCTAATAAAGGTTTAACTACAAGTTCTGTAACTCGTCCACCGCTTCTTTCAAAAGCAGATTTTATAAAATCTGCTTCATTATTAATTATTGGTGTAACCATTGTTGTAATTAAGTCATCTATATATACTCCTAAGTCTCCATCCACAAATATAATAATACTCCCCTTAGCATATTTAAGACCTTCCTCCATTGCATATCCTTTACCTTGTTTGTTGCAATGAACTAATTTAACCTTTTTCTCTATTGCTATATCTGACGTTCTATCTGTAGAGCAATTATCAACTACTATAATTTCAATGCGTGACTTTGTTTCTTTTAGTTTATCAATCGTTTGTCCTATTCTTTCTTCTTCATTATATGCTGGGATAATAACACTAATTAATTCCATATCTATTATTTCCTTTCTAAATAGCTCAACACCATAATTATAGCATATTTTAGATATTTATGTCAAACAAGTTTCAGTTTACATATGTGTTCCATTTTATATATTTATATACATTAATATTAGATAATAATAAACCCAAAAAAGTTTAAAATTAATAAATATTTAAAAAATAATTATTGAAGTTAAAGTATCAGAAAATTAATATTTTAAATGGCCACAATTCGCATTTGTGGCCATTATTTTGTACTATTCACTTTTTTGCACTTCTAAATATGGAAGTATTTCACTAAAAATTTGCCCTGCGACTGGTGCTGCTACACCACCGCCTTGGTGTCCTCCTTCTCCAGTTGGATTGTATAATGTAATTAGTATAACTACTTCTGGGTCTTCTATTGGTGCTGTTCCAATAAATGATGTTACATATTTTCCTGTATTTACACCATCTTCAGATGTACCTGTTTTTCCTCCTATAGAATATCCTGTAACTTTTGCATTTTTTCCAGTTCCTTCGTCAACAACTGTTTGCATCATACTTAATACATTTTTTGCAGTTTCTTCAGATATAACTCTATCTCCATGAACAGGCTCTATATTTGTAACTTTTTTATTTCCATTTTCATCTACTTCGGTATTACTTATAATTTGTTTTACCACTCTTGGTTTTGTGTACACTCCTCCATTTGCAATAGTAGATAGCATTGTAGCCATTTGTATTGGTGTTACTTCAAATCTCTGACCAAATGCAATTGTTCCTAGTTCTACTGGTCCTACTTTATCCTCCTTTAAAAATATTGAAGATGCTTCTCCAGGAAGATCTATTCCTGTTGTTTTAAAAAATCCAAATTTATTTAAATATTCATAATATTTGTGCACTCCTATTTTTTGTCCTAGTCCAATAAACACAGGGTTGCAAGAGTTCATTAATGCTTGCCTTAAACTCTCAGGCCCATGTGGATTATAATATCTCCAGCACTTCATTTTTACACCTGCAACATCAATATATCCAATACAGGTAAATTCACCTGCCTTATCTGTTGTAGTTATTCCTTCTTCTAGTGCTGATGAAGCTGTTACTAATTTAAAAGTTGAACCTGGTTCATAAGTATCAGATATTGCTTTATTACGCCACAGGCTTTGCATTTGCTTAGTTTGTTCTTCTTTAGATAAACTTTCATCTACTGCAAATGGGTCATTTAAATTATAGTCAGGATAGCCTGCTAACGCTAAAATATCTCCAGTTTTTGGGTTCATTATTATTACATTTCCACCATCTGTACACTTATTGTCAATACAAGCTTCTTTTAAATATTTCTCTGCTATACCTTGAATTGTAGCATCTATTGTTAAAACCAAATCATCTCCATCCTGTGGTTCATTATATTCTTCTGGATTATCCTCTATTGTTCCACCTGATGCATCTGTAACTTTACTTATTGACCCTGATTTTCCTTTTAAATATTCATCATATTTTGCCTCTATTCCGTTTAATCCTTGATTATCTGAACCGCAAAAACCTATTACTTGTGAAGCTAGATCATTTAATGGATAATACCTTTTTGAATCTTCATCAATATTTATTCCTTCAGTTATATTATTTTCTACTAGCCACTCTCTTAATATATTTGTTTTATCCTTATCTACCTTTCTTACTATTGTTTCTATTGATGAACGTTTTTTTACTTTTTTTAATACTGATTCATAATCTAGTTCAAATATTTCACTTAATTTTTTAGCTACTTTTTCTTTGTCTTCATCTTTTATATGTGTAGGATTTACAGTAACAGTTTCAACTGAGCTACTTACAGCAAGCACTACTTTTCCTGTTGCATCATAAATTGTACCTCTTTTACTACTAATAGCTCTATCCGATGTTTGCTGAGCATATGCTTTTTCTTTAAGTTCTGGGCCATCTACAAATTGAATATATCCTATTCTTACTAATAATGTTACCATTAGTATAATAGTTAAAAACATAGTATTCTTCATTCTCTTTCTAACACTTAATTTACCAATCATTATTTTTCCTTCTTTAATAAAATTTATTTTCTTAAGTAAATTTTATTAAAATAAATAGAAAAAAAGAACTAGAAAGAGTAAATAAAAAAACACTAATAATAAATTATTTAAATTAATTAGAAAATATTTGATTAATATATATAATATTTTCCTCTTAGT
>CAWVEX010000024.1:0-9667 GCA_963928415.1 Bacillota bacterium
ACTAAATATGAGCGATGAAGACATTTGCAAAATTCTAAATATAACTAAAGAAGAATTATTGACTTTATAGCTTTTCTGTGCTATTATTAAAACATAGTTAAATAGAAAATAAAATCTTAGATAAAGCAAAGTAAGTAAATAATATGCATATTACAGAGAGGCGTAAAAGCTGAGAAACGCCATATGGTATTTACTGAAATTTCACTTTGGAGATTCTTTTCTGAAATAGTAGTAGGAAAAGCGGTTGTCACGTTAAAACTTTAGAGGTTAGTTTATAAAAAAATATATAAATTAATAAAATTAGGTGGTACAACGAACTATTCGTCCTATGGACGGGTAGTTCGTTTTTCTATCCGGAAAGGAAATAAAAAATGGAGGAACAAGTAAAACAAATTGAAAAAAGTGCATTAGAAGAATTAAACTCTTGCACAGAATTAAAAGCTCTAGAAGAAACTAGAGTAAAATATTTAGGAAAAAAAGGAGAACTTACTGCTCTTTTAAAACAAATGGGCTCTCTTTCTAAAGAAGAAAGACCTATAATTGGAAGTATGGTAAATAAATTAAGAGATGAGCTAGAAGAAATAATTTCTTCAAAAGAAGAAATCTTAAAAAAGGAAGAAATAGCTAAAAAATTAGAATCAGAAAAAATAGATGTAACACTTCCTTCTACAAAAACAAGAAGAGGAAGCAAACATCCATTAAATAGGATAATTGAAGAAGTAGAAGATTTATTTGTATCTATGGGGTATGATGTAATTTCTGGTCCAGAACTTGAGACTGATGAATACTGCTTTGAAAGATTAAATCTTCCAAAAGGGCACCCTGCAAGAGATATGCAAGATAGCTTCTATATTACAACTGAATATTTACTTAGAACTCAAACATCTGCAGTTCAAGCAAGAGCTATGATGGCAAATAAAGAAAAATCTCCAATAAGAGTTATAGTACCAGGAAAAACATATAGAAGAGAAGATGATGCAACACACTCACATCAATTTAATCAAGTTGAAGGTTTAGTTATAGATAAAGATATAACATTTGCAGACTTAAAAGGTACTCTAGAAGTATTTATGAAACATATGCTAGGAGAAGATACAAAATTAAGATTTAGACCAAGTTATTTCCCATTTACAGAACCATCTTTTGAAGTAGATGTTAGTTGCTTTAAATGTGGAGGTAAAGGTTGTAACCTTTGTAAACATACAGGTTGGATAGAACTTTTAGGTTCAGGAATGGTTCATCCAAATGTACTTAAAATGAACGGATATGATCCAGATAAATATACAGGATTTGCATTTGGTACAGGATTAGATAGGCTTGCAATGTTTAAATATGGAATTACAGATATGAGATTACTTTATGCAAATGATGTAAGATTTTTAAGTCAATTTGATAGAAAAGACTAATAGAAAGGATGGAGAAAAATGAAATTAAGTACAAATTTTCTAAAAGATTATTTAGATATAGATATTAATTCAAAAGAAGATGTATATAACTTAGCTGAAAGCATGACTAAAGTTGGAAATGAATATGATTCTGAAGGAATGTTAATAGAAGCTACAAATCTAGTTATTGGCGAAGTTTTAGAATGCAAAATGCATCCAGATTCTGACCACCTTCATGTATGTAAAGTAAATACAGGTAAGGAAGTTTTGCAAATAGTGTGTGGTGCTCCTAATGTAAGAAAGGGATTAAAAGTAATAGTTGCTCTTCCAGGTGCAAAACTTCCAGGAGGAGAAATAAAAAGATCTGTAATAAGAGGAGAAGAATCTAATGGAATGCTTTGCTCAATTGCAGAATTAGGAATAGAAAGTAAATTCTTAAGAGAAGAAGATAAAGCTGGAATTCATGAATTAGATAAAGATGCTCCTGTAGGAGGCGACCCAATAGAATATATGCATATGAAAGATGGAGTAATAGACTTTGAACTTACTGCAAATAGAGGAGATCTACTAAGCATTTTAGGTATGGCTTATGAAGTAGGAGCAATATATAATAAAAAAGTAAAAGATATAGACTTAGGATATAAAGAAGAAGGAAAATTAGATTTTAAATTAAATATTGCAACAGATAATTGTTCTTTATTCTTAGCAAAAAAAGCTTTAAATGTAAATATACATGAAAGCACCCCTGAAATAAAAGAAAAATTAATGGCATCTGGAATAAGACCAATTAATAATGTTGTAGATATAAGTAACTATGTAATGTTAGAAACAGGTCAACCACTTCATTTTTATGATGCAGATAAACTTTTAGGCATGATAGAAGTTAGAATGGCTAAAGAAGGAGAAAAACTAACAACTTTAGATAAGCAAGAAAGAACTTTAGGAGTAGATGATATAGTTATTTCAGATGGAAAAAGAGCTATTGGCCTTGCTGGAGTTATGGGAGGTTTAGATACTGAAATAACTGAAAATACAAAAAATATTATAATTGAATCTGCAATATTTGATAGCGTTAAAATAAGAAGAACATCAAATAAGATTTTAAGAAGTGAAGCAAGTAATAGATTTGAAAAAGGCTTAGACCCTAACAGAACATATATGGCAATGGAAAGAGCCTGCACTTTACTTGAAAAATATGCTGATGCTAAAATAGTTTCTGGTATGGAAGTTTATGATAAAACTAATAAAGAAGATAAGAAAATAGATATAACAGTAGATAATATTAATTCTTTATTAGGTTCAAGCTTAACAGAAAAAGAAATAATAGATATTTTTGAAAGATTAGCATTTAAAGTAGAGAAAAATGGAGATAAATTAACTGTACTTGTTCCATCAAGAAGATTGGATATATCTATAAAAGAAGACTTAATAGAAGAAATTGGAAGAATATATGGTGTAGATAATATCCAAGGCAGACTTAAAGAAATGACTATTAAAAAAGGTTCTTATAATAATAGGGCAAGAGAAATAAGAAATAAAATGGTAAATTTAGGTCTAAATGAAACATTAACATATAGCTTAGTAAATGAAAAAGAAGCAAATTGGTTTACAGATAAGAAAAAAGATGTAATAAAAATATTAGCTCCTCTAACTGAAGAAAGAAATGCTTTAAGACAAAGTTTAATTACGTCTCTATTTAAAACTTATGAATATAATTTAGCAAGAGACAATAAAGATATATGCTTATTTGAAATAGCTAAAACTTTTTATAAAGAAAATGAAGACTATAAAGAAGAAAATAAATTAGCATGTTTAATGACGGGAGAATATTACTTAGGCTTAAATACAAAGCAAGTAGACTTTTACATTATAAAAGGTATATGTGAAGAAGTATTAGACTATTTAGGCTACTCAGGAAGATATAGCTTTGTACAAGATAAAGAAAAACTTCCAAAAGAAATGCATCCTGGTAAATCAGCAGTAATTTCAGTTAATGGAGATATTGTAGGATTAATTGGAAGAATAACACCAGAAATGTGCAAAGAAGAAGTTTATGTTATGGAAATAAGCTTAGATAAGCTGCTTACTAAAAAAGTTGGAAAAATGAAGTATAAAGAACTTTCAAAATTCCCAGTAGTAAAGAAAGATATAGCAGTACTTGTTAATAAAGATATTACAGCTCAGAAAATGCTAAAAACAATTAAAGATAATGGTGGAAAATTATTACTAGAATCTAAAGTATTTGACCTTTATGAAGGAAAAGGAATACCAGAAGGAAAGAAGAGTATAGCATTTTCAGTAACATTAGGTGCTCAAGATAGAACTTTAACAGATGAAGAAATAAATAAAGTTATGGAAAAAGTAATAGCTGGATTACAAAGTAAACATGGTGCAGAACTTAGAAAGTAGAAAAAATAAAAAATAGTGGGCTAAAATATGGTCTACTATTTTTCTTATGCTATTGAAAAAAAATGAAAGTTAATATAAAATAATATTGGAATATTAGATTAAAATGATGGGAGTGAGAGAAAACTTTATGTACCAAATAATATGCCAAAGTGAATTTAAAACAAAAGAATATGCAAAAAATTTAGCTAGCATTTTAAATAAAGGTGATGTACTTGTTCTTTCAGGAGAACTTGGGGCTGGAAAAACAAAATTTGTTGAAGGAATTCTTTCTTATTTTGATTTGCAAGATGAAATATCTAGTCCTACATTTACAATAGTTAATGAATATAAAAATGATAAAATAAATATTTACCATTTTGACCTATATAGATTAGGAGATATTTATGAATTTGAAAATATAGGTGGAGAAGAATATTTTTCTAAGGGAATTTGTATTTTTGAATGGGGAGAATTAATAGAAGATATTTTGCCAAATGATTATATTAAAATATCTTTTGAAAAAAATGATAACAATCCAGAAGAAAGAATATTAAATATAGAAACTTTTGGGGAAAAATATAATCAGATTGATTTTAATAACTTTGCAAGTAATTTATAATTATTATATGGTTTAAAATAATAATTTATAGTTAAAAATTAAGTATTTACAATTAAAATGAAATATTAGAAAGGGAAAAGATGAAAAATAAAAAATACATTAGAAATTTTAGCATAATTGCACATATAGATCATGGTAAGTCTACCTTAGCAGATAGATTAATTGAGCTTACAGGAGTTTTATCAAAAAGAGAAATGTCTGAACAAGTATTAGACAATATGGATATAGAAAAAGAAAGAGGAATTACAATTAAATCTCAAGCAATTCGAATGAAATACAACGCTAAAGATGGACATACTTATGAACTTAATTTAATAGATACACCAGGTCATGTGGACTTTAATTACGAAGTATCAAGAAGTTTAGCGGCATGCGAAGGTGCTATTTTAGTTGTAGATAGTACTCAAGGCGTAGAGGCTCAAACTCTTGCTAATGTATATTTAGCACTAGATAATAACTTAGAGATTCTGCCAGTAATAAATAAAATAGATCTTCCTAGTGCAAGACCAGATGAAGTAAAAGATGAAATTGAAAATATAATTGGAATACCTGCAAAAGATGCCCCTTGTATTTCGGCTAAAACTGGTTTGAACGTTGAAGAAGTTTTAGAAAGAATTGTAACAGATATTCCTGCCCCTCGTGGAGATGAAAATTCTCCTCTTAAAGCTCTTATATTTGACTCAATATATAATGATTATAAAGGGGCCTTAGCTTATGTTAGAATAAAAGATGGAACAGTAAAAGTTGGAGATGAAATAAGATTAATGTCAACAGGCAAACATTTTACTGTAACAGAAGTTGGATATTTTGAACCAGGAAAATATGAACCTACTGATGAACTAAGTGCAGGAGAAGTTGGATATATAGCAGCAAGTATAAAAAGCTTATCAGATATTAGAGTTGGAGATACAATAACAAATAATGAAAATCCAGCTAAAGAGCCACTTCCTGGATATAAGAAGGTAAATCCAATGGTATATTGTGGTCTTTATCCTATGGATGGAAGTGATTATGAAAATTTAAAAGTAGCTCTAGAAAAGTTACAATTAAATGATGCTGCATTAGAATTTGAACCAGAAACTTCTAATGCTCTAGGTTCTGGTTTTAGATGTGGATTTTTAGGACTATTACATCTAGAAATAATAGAGGAAAGATTAGATAGAGAATTTGATTTAAGTTTAATTACAACAGCTCCATCAGTTATATATAAAGTATATAAAACAGATGGAGAAGTAATTAATATATATAATCCAAGTGATCTTCCACCTCAAACGCAAATAAGTAAAATAGAAGAACCATTTGTTGATGCAAGCATAATGGTACCTAAAGATTTTGTTGGAAATGTAATGACTTTGTGTCAAGATAGAAGAGGCATTTATATAGATATGCAATATTTAGATGAAAATAGAGTAACTTTAAAATATGAATTACCTCTTAATGAAATAATATATGATTTCTTTGATTCATTAAAATCTAGAACCAAAGGATATGCTTCACTTGATTATTATTTAAAAGACTATAAAGAATCAGAATTAGTTAAACTAGATATATATGTAAATAATGAAAAAGTAGATGCTTTGTCTTTTATAGTGCATAAATCTAATGCATATAATAAGGGAAGAAATTTAGTTGAAAGATTAAAAGAAGAAATACCTAGACAATTATTTGCAATTCCTATTCAAGCTGCAATTGGAGGACAAATTATTGCAAGAGAAACTATATCAGCTCTAAGAAAAGATGTTTTAGCCAAATGTTATGGTGGAGATATTACTAGAAAGAAGAAATTACTAGAAAAGCAAAAACGTGGTAAAAAGCGTATGAGAGAATTTGGAAATGTAGAAATACCACAAGAAGCATTTTTAAATGTTTTAAAAGGTGGAACTGAAAATGGAAAATAGAAATTGGAGGAAAAAATGCTAGACAATTTAAAAGCGAGGAAAGCTTTAAAAAAATATATAGAAAAATATGATTTCTCAAATCCTAGAATAAAGCTTAAAGCTGCACATATTTATAGAGTTGCTGATGTATCAAAACAAATAGCAACTGAACTTAATTTAACTAAGGAGGAAATTGATTTAGCTGAATTAATAGGACTACTACATGATATTGGCAGATTTGAACAATTAAGAATATATGATACTTTTAAAGATAGCAAGTCAGTTAATCATGCAGAGATGGGGGTAAAAGTATTAAAAGAAAATAATTTTATTAAAGAATTTTGCAATGATGAAAAATATTATGATATAATATATGCAGCAATTTTAAATCATAATAAATTTAAAATAGATGATGATTTAAAAGGAAAAACTTTACTTCAATCTAAAATAGTAAGGGATGCAGATAAAATAGATATCCTTAATCTTTTAGTATTTGAAGCATTTGAAACTTTATATAAAAAGCAAAATATAATAAATGAACCTATATCTAAAGAAGTTTTTGATGCAATGCTTGAAGGAAAACAAGTAGAAAGAAAATATCAAAAAACTTCTATGGATGATTGGGTTTCAAATGTAGGGTATATTTATGATTTAAATTTTAAACCTAGTTTTAAAATTTTAAAAGAAAAAGACTATATAAATAAAATAATAGATAGAACTAAAACTCCTGAAATGGAGAAAATTAGAGAATATGTTAATAAATATATAGATATTAAAATTGATGAATAATTAATAGGAGGATTTTTGTGGAAGAAAATCAAGATATAATAGAAGGAAGAAATAGTGTAATAGAATTATTAAAATCTGGAAAAGATATTAATAAACTATATGTTCAAAAAGGTGAAAGACATGGTTCTATAATGCAAATTCTTAATTTAGCTAAGCAAAACAAGATTGTAGTTCAAGAAGTAGATAAAATCAAATTAGATAAAATGAGCCAGGCGCATAATCATCAAGGAGTAATAGCATTAGTACCTCCTTACGAATATTGTGATGTAGATGATATTTTAGATTATGCTAAAAGTAAAAATGAAGATCCAATAATTTTCATTTTAGATGGTATTGAAGACCCACATAATTTAGGGTCAATTATAAGAACAGCAGAATGTAGTGGAGTTCATGGAATAATTATTCCAAAAAGAAGGTCGGCTTCAGTTAATAGTACAGTAAATAAAACTTCAGCAGGCTCAGTTCAATATATGAGAATAGCAAGAGTTAATAATTTAAATGATACTTTAAATTATTTAAAAGAAAGAAATATATGGATTTATGGAACAGATATGGATGCAAAAAGCTTTTATGATGAACAAAATTATTCCGGAGGAGTAGGAGTTGTTATTGGAAGCGAAGGTTTTGGAATGAGTAGACTAGTTAAAGAAAATTGCGATTTTTTAATAAAGATTCCTATGAAAGGACATATAAATTCTTTAAATGCATCAGTATCAGCTGGAATAGTAATGTATGAAATTTTGAAACAAAGGAGGAATGCATAATTAAGCAAATGTAATTATTTTAATTATGCTAAAAACAGATGAAACCAAATAGGCTAAAAAGAAATTTAATTATTATATTTTCAATAATAATATTACTTACTGCAACTATTTTTGTATTATATATTTCAACAGATATTTTTAGAACAAAAAGAGGCGCATTTTTTAGATATGCAATGCAAATACCTGAAATATTTGATGTACTAGACACAAGCAGTGATTATCAAACATATATAAATACTAAAAAAACTAATACTTATACTACAACAGGTGAAATGAAAATTATAAGTTCAGAAAATATTGCCGATGAAAGTATATTAAATAAAGTAAATATGACTGTATTCGGAAAAACAGATAATAAAAAAGAAATGTCTAATTATGATATTTCTATTAGAAGTAATAATGATGAATTATTTAATATGACTGTTGCAAGGGATAAAGACTTATATGGTTTCTATTCATCTCAAATTGCAGATGGGTATATTGTATTTAGAAATGATAATTTACCAGAACTTGCTAATAAAATGAATTTAGCAAATGCTAAAAATTTACCTGACCAAATAATGATATTTAATAAAGATGAAATATTAGATGTATCTAATATTGAAAAAAAGCATATAGCAGAATATATAAAAATAATAAAAAATCAGGCTCCTGATACTGCTTATAGTAAAAATAACAGGGATAGAATAGAAATAGATGGTCAAAAATATGACACTACTTCTTATACATTAAACTTAAACGCAAATCAAAATAGCAATTTGCAAATATCAATATTGGAAAAATTAGTACAAGATAGTATAATGATGAATTTTATTACATCTAAGTGCAGACTTTTAAATTTTAATAATGATTATACAGATATAAATACATTAAATAATATGATGAAAGAAAGAATAGAAAAATTAAAAAATAATCCTGAAGAAGCGGGAGATTTCTCTATTACTGTATATGAATATAAACAAAGAAATATTCAAACAAAAATTAAAACCAATGGTAAAACTATAACAATATCAAATATTAAAAATAATGAAGATAAGAGTGTAAATATTAAAATAGAGGATTCTAATAATGAAACTTTTAATTTTAGAATAGAAAATAATAATGGAACTTATACAATAAAACTTCAAAAAGATGATGATGGAATAATAAATAGCGCTGAATTTATATACTATATGACTGGTACTGTAGCACAAAATAACATACAAAATCATCTAACTATTAATATAATAGATGGAATTAAATCTGTAAGCTTTGAATATAATGACACAATTAACTTCACAGACGATTTAGGTGAATTAAAAAATATGCAAGATGGAAAAATAGCAGTTATAAATGATTATGAGCAAGGATTTTTAAATGATTTTATTCAAAGTGTAAAAAACCAGATTAATGCTGTTTATATTTCACAAGGTGCGTCTATAGGAATAAATTTAGATCCATTATTTGAATAAATTAAAAATTATTAATTAATAATACTAATATAATAGACAATAAAAATGTAATACAAGAAAAAATAAAATATAACAGAAGATATATTAAGTAAACATAATACGATTATATTTAGTAGTCTGAGAGATTTTTATAAAAAAATTATAAAAATCTCTCAGACTACTAAAAAAATACCCTTAAATTAATACAAAAAAAGCCTATATTTAGACAAAATAAAAAAAGATGAAAAAAATCTAGAAAAATTTTTAAAAAAGTGTTGACTTTTACTTAAGACAATAGTATAATAAAACATGTTCCGGTCAGGAACACAAAGTACATTGAAAAGTAAACAATGAATCTTTTGAGAAACCAATAAAATTGCGGTAGTTTAAGTACTACTAAAAGAACAGAATTATA
>CAWVEX010000025.1:0-38904 GCA_963928415.1 Bacillota bacterium
CAAGCCTCAGACGTGCCAAAGATAGCAGATCAAACAAATCCACCATGGGGAGGCTCTGGTGGGGGAGTAAATTAAGATAGATATATGTCCAAGAAGGCCTCAGGTCTTCTTGGGATGCACCCCCCCACAAAAATGAAAAAGAGGTTCTATATATGGGAATAGTTGGTGTAATATCAGGAATTAAAAAGATTCATCCAAAAGATTTAGTACTTATAAATATAGGAAAGTTTTTTTATTCTTATGGTAGAGATGCATATATTTTGTCATATTTATTTGAATATAAAATTATGAAGATTGATTCGGAAAATGTATATTCTTGTGCTTTTCCAAAGCAATCTTATTCAAAAGTTATATCAACATTAGAAAAAAATAAAATAAATTATTTGGTATTAGATAGAAGAAATAATTACAATGTTGATGAAAAAAGTGATAATAAAAATTTAAATAATTATGACAAATATTTTGAAAAAGCACATTTAATAATAAACAAAAAGCTGAGAATAGAAAATATTTATAAATATTTAATGAAAAATCTTGATAGTGAAAATTTTAATTTAATGATAAAAGAAGTGGAAGAAGTATTAAATGGAAAAAGAAAAATTCAAACTAATTAATTTTATAAGAGAATTAATAATATATATAGATAACAATTTAGACAATTTTCCTAAAAAAGATATAGAACTAAAAAATAGAATAAGAAATACAAGCTATGATTTACTTGAAATATCATATATAGCTAATACTACTCAAGATAACATATATAAAGTAAAGCTATTAGAACAAGTAATAGCAAAAGTTAAAATTATAGATTTTTTGCTAAATATATGTTATGATAAGCAGATAATTAACAGTAAACGATATATTAAGTTTGGAAGTAAATTAGATGATATAATAAAATATGCTAATGGTTGGAGAAAAACAATAAAATAAGAAACATATTAAATAGCTATCTTACTGATTACAAATAGGTTAAACTATTTTGTAATATATAGGGCATGGTTGATGGGTGGCTTTCTTCTCCGGGAGTCAATGCGAACTCTGACAATGCGAACTTCGGTCCAGGCGCTGTCAACATAGATGGAGGTCTTGGCAATGTGAACTGTGGCAACAACACGTTCAACTCGAATGGCAACGACAACGATAACGGCTTTGGCGTGCGTCCCGTAGCTTCTATAAACTGTGGTTATGTAAGTAAAGCTTGCATAAGAGATAATATAGAAACAAACCATTGTCCTTTCGCTTAACAGGTTTAATTATTAAATTTAAAAAGCGATAAACTAAAAATAGATAGATATAGTTGTGAGTAATACTTTATGTATGAAAGGGAGTTATATTTTAGAACTATTTTTAAGTAGTCTAACAAGATTACTTTTTTATAATATTTTTATTCAAAAGACAAAACAACACACAATGTTGTGATAAAGTTTTCCATAGACCAACTAAAACCGTATGATTATATCATACGGCTTAAAATTTTATATTAACAATCAATGTTAAGAAAGGGAAACTCTACTTTTAGTTTTGAAAAGAGAAGATATGAAAAGAAAAAATAATTTATATGAAAATATTTGCAAAATGGATAATATATTATCTGCTTTTAACGAAGTATGTAGAAATACAAAAAATAAAAGAAAAGTAAGAAATTATAAAGAATATAAATGTATCTACTTAAGTAGGATATATAATATATTAAATGAAAGAAAGTATGTTGTAGGAAAATATAATATATTTACAATTTATGAGCCTAAGGAAAGAAGAATTGTAAGTCAATGCCTACAAGATAAGATAATAAATCATTTAGTAAGCAGATATATACTATATCCTGCACTTCTTCCTTGTCTTATTCCAAGTAATGTAGCAAGTATACAAGGTAAAGGAACTAAGGCGGGATTATATTACAAGAAAGAATTTGAAAGAAAATGCAAAGTAAAATATGGACAATACTATATTTTAAAATGTGATGTAAGTAAATTTTTTGCAAGCATTGACAAAGATATTCTTAAGAAAAAATTAGCAAGAAAAATAAAAGATAAAGAAGCGTTAGATATTGTAAATAAGATTATAGATAGTGAAGAAAATGGTCTTGGAATAGGAAATATGACAAGTCAAGTATTAGCAGTATTCTATTTAAATGATATGGATCATTATATAAAAGAACAGTTGCATATAAAGTATTATGTTCGTTATCAAGATGATTTTTTACTTTTTCATCCATCAAAAGAATATTTAAAATATTGCTTTGAAAAAATAAAAGAATTTTTAGCAAAAGAAAAATTAATTTTAAATAACAAAAGTAGAATATTCAAAAATACAAATAACTATGTATTTTTAGGAAGAACAAAAAATGGAAAGTATGCAAAATATAGAAGTTTAAAAAGAAAAATAAAATATAAAAGATTTTTATATAAAAATAATTGTTTGCAACTTTCAAACTTAGTAAATAGTTTAAGATGTTATGAAAATATAAGAAAAAAGATATAAATTATATTAGTTACAAGACCATATTCAAAACTATTTTTGAATATGGTCTATAATTTTGTAGTTTTTATAAAACTATATCATATTATAAATTAAAGATATGTTACAAAAATGTAATATAAAAAATGTTGAAAAAAAGATTTTTTTCAAATATAATGTAAGAAAATAATAACGAAGGAGGAACTATTTATGCTAAAATCAAATGTCGCATGGAGCACAAATAAAGACAGTTACAAAGCAGGACAAGAAACTGCAAAAAAGGCAGTTAAAGATTTAATTCAAACAAAAGTTGCATTTTTATATACATCTGTAGATAATAATGTAGAAAAAGTATTAGAAGGAGCGAAAGCTGAACTTGGTACAGCACCAATAATAGGTTGTACATCTAGTGCAGGAATTATTGTACCAGATGGATTTATTTCATCAGAAAATGGATTTGTAGGAATGCTTACAATAGGAGATCCTAATACAACAGTAGGTGTTGCAGGATACAAAAAACAAAAAACAGCTAGAGAAACAGGAAAATTAGTAGCTATGGAAGCTATGAAAAATGCAGGATTAGACTTCGCACCACAATATTTCTATATGGTTGCATCTCCAGGAGAAGAAGAGGATTATCTAAAAGGAATTGAAGATGTAATAGGAAGAGTACCATTCTTTGGTGGTAGCGCAGCAGATAATACTGTTGAAGGAAAATGGAGTATATTTACTGGAGATTCTGTATTTTCAGATGGTGTTGCAGTTGCATTTTTCTATACAGATAAAAAAATGGCTAATGTATATACAGGAGCATATCATGAAACTGGAAATGCTGGTATTGTTACAAAATTAAAAGGAAAAAGAACTTTAGTTGAAATAGATGGAGTTCCAGCACTTAAAAAATATGCATCTTGGACAGGTAAAAAATTAAAAGATATAGAAGGCTCTAACCTATTACTTCAATCAGTTACAGAACCACTTGGAGTAAAAGATAGATTAGGAGACTTAGTTGCAATTCGTCACCCAATGTCAGCAAATAAAGATTATTCAATTAATGTAGGAAATCATTTAGCATTAAATACAGCAGTTATTCAAATGCAAGCAAGTGTTGATGAATTAATAAAGTCAACTGGAGATACAATGAAAGAACTTAATAAAGATATGGCTCAAGATGTTGGCGCTTATCTATTAGTTCATTGTGGAGGAAGAAGACTTGGTATTGGAGATAGAATAGATGAAGTTGCAAAACAACTTAAAAAAGAAGCAAAAGGAGTACCATTCATTACAATATTTACATTTGGTGAATATGGTTCAAAAGAACATGGAGCAAATACTTGTGGAGGTTTAATGCTTTCTTTTACTGCATTTGCTAAATGAAGAGAAGGGGAAAACCCAAATAAAGATTTAAGGAGAAAAGGTATGAAAAATTTAATTGGATATGAGTGGAAAGATGCAAGTAACGGAAATATAATTGAAGTTACAAATCCAGCAACAGGTGAGCTAATAGATACAGTTCCAAACTGTTCACCAGATGATGTAAATGAAGCTGTAAAAGTTGCTGAAATCGAGCAAAAGAAATGGGCAGAAGTTCCACTTCATGAAAGAGCAGATAAAATATATAAATTTATTTCTTTAGTTGAAAGAGATAAGGAAAAGCTTGCAAAATTATTATCAGATGAAACTGGTAAACCTATAAAAGAAGCTATTGCAGAAATTGCAAATGTAAAAATAGGAGCCACTGCATTTGTAGAAAGAGCAAAACATTTATATAATGAATCAATCCCAGCAGGACAAGAAGCTGGTCAAGAAAAATGTATGCAAATAACTGTAAGACAACCAATAGGTGTTGTTGTAGCAATATTACCATTTAATTTCCCAAGTGATCTATTTTGTCAAAAAGTACCACCAGCACTTTTAATGGGAAATAGTATAATTGTAAAACCATCTAATTACAACCCATTAACACTAACAGAATATGTAAAATTAATGTTAGAAGCAGGAGTACCTGCAGGTGTTATTCAAATACTTACAGGAGATGGACCAACAGTTGGTCAAGAGCTTGCAGCAAATCCAGGAGTTCATTTAGTATCACTAACAGGAAGTACTGGAGCTGGAATTCAAACAATGGGAACATGTTCTAAAAATTTAACACATGTAATGCTAGAACTTGGTGGAAATGATGCATTCATATTCTTAGAAGATGGAGATATGGACTTAGCAGTTAAAGAAACTATTTGGGGAAGATTATATAATGGTGGACAAGTATGTTGTGCATCAAAGAGATTCTTAATTCATAATTCTAGAAAACAAGAATTTATAGATAGAATGAAAGAAGTAATATCTAAACTAAAAGTTGGTGATCCATCACAAATGGATACAGATATGGGTCCACTTATTAATGAACCTGCTGCAAAAAGAGTAGAAGAATTTGTAAATAAAACAGTAGAACAAGGTGCTACAATTGTTTGCGGTGGTAAAAGAGAAGGAGCATACTACTATCCAACTATATTAGATAATGTTACAAAAGACATGGATATAGCTAAAGATATGGAAGTATTTGGACCAGTTATTCCAGTTATAGGATTTGATGATGTAGAAGAAGCAATAGCTATTGCAAATCAGTCTTCATATGGTCTATGTGGCTGTGTTATAACAAAAGATTATTCAAGAGGAATGAAAATCGCAAATAGACTTGAATGTGGCGGAGCAGTAGTAAATGGTGCAAGCTTCTATCGTTCATTTGAAATGCCATTTGGTGGATGGAAACACAGTGGTATAGGAAATGAAGGAGTATTAACTACACTTCAAGAAATGAGCAGAATGAAAACAATAGTATTAAAAAATATATTGTAAATAATAGATTCTATATAAAATAAAAAACTATACTTTATAAGCATTTGCTTGTAAAGTATAGTTTAATTTTTTATTTAATAATTCCATATGCAAGTTTCCAAGAAAGAACTCTTTTTACTGCAGTATTTATTGTATTTTCTGAAATAGTACCATTTTTTACAGAATTTAATACTTCATTTCTTTGATTTACAAAATCAGAAGAAATAATTAAATCATTTCCAGCTAAAACGGCTTGAGTTGCAGCTTCTCCATTATCTACATATTCTTTAACTGCATACATAGCTAAATCATCAGTAATTATTATTCCAGAAAAATTAAGTTTATTTCTTAATATATCATGAACATTTTTAGAAAGTGAAGCAGGTTTTGAAGAATCCATACATTTAACTACATTATGACTAACTAATATTGCAGGACAGTTATTTTTTATACCTTCTTCAAAAGGAATAAAATCTCTATTTTCAAAAGTAGAATAATTTCTATTATCTATTGAAATACCTGTATGAGTATCTACATTATTACCATAGCCGGGAAAATGCTTCATTACAGAAGTAATATTATCTTCATTCATAGAATTAATAATTTCTTTTGTATAATCTTTAACTTCATTTACGTCAGTACTAAATGAACGTGAATATATAAAATCATTAGGGCTTTCAGGAACATCTACTACTGGGGATAAATTCATATTAATTCCTAAATTTTTAAGTAAATTACTTTTTTCATGTGAATCAGATATAATTTTTTCCATTCCACCTTCATTAAATGTATCTCTTGGAGATTTAAAAGGAGATGATCTAAAGGCTTTATATGCACTTACTCTAACTACTGTACCACCTTCTTCATCAACGCCAAATGCTAGTGGAATTTTACTAGAGCCCTGGCAATTTTGCAGTTTTTCTTTTATAGAATTAGGAGTTTCTCCTTTAAAGTCCTTACCAAATAATATGTATCCTGCAGGATTATATTTAAGTATTTCATCTATAACTCCAGAAGAAGGAAATCTTGCTAAAAAAATTTGTCCAACTTTTTCTTCTAAAGTCATGTTATCTAATAAATCTTGTGCTTTATCATAATATTCTGAAAATAAATCTGTATTTTTAAGATTATTCATTGTATTTGATGTTAAATCTTCACTATTTAAATTATTAATTACATTTGTAGTAAAATTTTCAGTATTATTTGAAGTATTTTCAGCATAATAATTATTAACATTATGATTATGTGGAGATAAAGTTGTATAGAAATATGCACTTGCTATTCCTAATATAATAACTATTATGATTGATACAATTATTTTTTTCTTCATAAAATTTTTTCTCCTTATAATTTATTTACTAAATTTTACAACATTATATCAATCATTACAACACACTAAGATAAATAATATGTTATTTTTACTTGAAAAAGAAAGCATAATATGGTATAAATAACAAGAATATAAAAAAATGGAGGTAAATTATGTTAAAAAAAATAAAGGAAAATGAATTTGAAAATGAGGTTTTAAAAAATAATAAACCAGTAATAGTAGACTTCTTTGCTACTTGGTGTGGACCATGCCAAATGCTATTGCCAGTTTTAAAAGAAATTTCAGAAGAAAGAGAAGATATAGATATAATAGAAATTGATGTAGATGAGTCAAGAAATCTAGCTTACAAATATGAAATAGAAGCAGTTCCAACAATGATTATTTTCAAAAATGGAACAGCAATTGATAGAATTGGTGGATTTTATCCAAAAGCTGAATTAGAAGAAGTTTTAAAAAGATATATATAAAAGGAAGGAAATAGTATGAAAGGTTATGAATTAAATCCAGATAAGGAATATGTAAGAAAAATATTAGAAGGTATATATAGAAAAGATGGACACTGTCCATGCAGATTAAACTCAGATGATACAACATTATGTCCATGTGATGAATTTGTTGAAAAACAAATTTGTAAATGTAATTTATTTGTAAAAAAGCAATAAATAAAAGAAAATATAGATATAATATAAGAAAGTGTTAGGAGAATTATGAGTAATAAATATATATCAGAAGACATAAAATATATTGGTGTAGATGACATAGATTTAGATTTATTTGAAAATCAATATCTATTAAAAAATGGAATAGCATATAATTCATACTTAATAAAAGATGATAAAATAGTAATTATGGATACTGTAGATAAAAGAAAGACTGATGAATGGCTAGATAATCTAGAAAAAGCATTAGATGGAAAAAATCCAGATTACTTAGTAATTTCACACTTAGAGCCAGACCACTCAGGAAGTATAGGAAAGTTACTTACAAAATATCCAGATATTAAAATAATATCAAATGAGAAAGTATTTAATATGTTTCCTCAATTTGTAGATGGTAATATTGAGGATAAAAAGATAGTAGTAAAAGAAGGAGATACAATTAATTTAGGCAGACATATTTTAAAGTTTATAATGGCACCTATGGTACACTGGCCAGAAGTAATGCTTACTTATGAGCAAAATGAAAAAATATTATTTTCAGCAGATGCATTTGGAAAATTTGGAGCTTTTGATGCTGATGAACCATGGATAGATGAAGCTAGAAGATATTTTGTAAATATAGTTGGAAAATATGGTATGCAAGTACAAAATGTGCTAAAAAAAGCATCTACCTTAGAAATAAAAACAATTTGTCCACTTCATGGTCCAATTCTAAAGGATAATTTAAGTTATTACATTAATCTATATGATAAATGGAGCAAATGTGAACCTGAAGAAGATGGAATACTTATTGCATGTGGCTCATTACATGGAAATACTTATGAAGCTGCAAAAGAATTTGCAAAAGATTTAAAAGAAAAGAATAGTAATGTAAAACTTATAGATGTAGCAAGAGTGCCTGCTTCAGATATTGTTTCAGAAGCATTTAAGTATTCTAAATTATGTATTGCTTGTGTAACATATAATATGAATATTTTTCCTGCAATGAATTCTTTTTTACATTTACTAAAAGAAAAAAATTATCAAAATAGAAAAGTAGGAATTATTGAAAATGGTTCATGGGCGCCTAATGCTGCTAAAATAATAAAAGAAGAATTCTCTAAAATGAAAAATATAGAAATATTAGAACCAATAGTTACTATAAAAACAAGATTAAATGATGAATCAAAAGAAGAAATGAAAAAGTTAGAAGAAGTAATTTCTAATAAATAAGTTTACAAAGTTATCTATTTATGATAGAATGCAAATATAAAATTTATAAGGAGGTAAAAATTATGGCTAAATATGAATGTATAGCATGTGGATATATTTATGATGAAGAAAAAGAAGGAGTTAAGTTTGAAGACTTACCAGATGATTGGACATGCCCTCTTTGCGGAGTTGGAAAAGATATGTTCAGAAAAGTAGAAGAATAATTTAATTCTTTTGTAAGCATAAGTTTATAGGTAAAACTAAAAAACCTAAATACTATAGAAAAAAGGAGAGTTGGAAATCCAACTAATAAAAAATGTCTAGAGAATTAATTTTAAGAAAATGTAAAAGTTGTGGAGCTATGGTAAAAGTTATTAAGGATTGTCATAGTGATGAATGTGGAATAAGATGCTGCGGAGAACAAATGAATGTGGTTATGCCTAATTCAGTAGATGCAGCAGTAGAAAAACATGTTCCAGAATATAAAGTAGAAGGAGACAAAATTTTAGTAAAAGTTAATCATGTAATGGAAGAGGACCATTATATAGAGTGGATAAGTATGGTATCAGACAAACAAGAATGTACAAAATATTTTAAACCAGGGGAAGTTGCTGAAACTAAGTTTCACTATATCCCAGGTTCAACATTATATGCTTATTGCAACAAACATTCTTTATGGAAAAAAGATGTTGAATAATAAAAAATAAAAAGACTTATTTTATATAGGTCTTTTTTATATAAAAATATTTTTATTGAAAGGTAATTAATTATGGAAAAATCAAAAGTTTATTTTATACTAAATACAAGTATTTAATTGAAATACTTGTATTTTTTTGTATTTTTTGATATATTTAGTTGGAAAATAATGAATAAATTTGATAAATAAAAAAGAAAATATATACTTTGGAGGTCTGAATGAAAAAAATACTTTTTTCTGCATACTCACTAGATGTCGGTGGTATTGAAACGGCTTTAATTACACTACTTAAATATCTAGTAAAAGAATATGATATTACTTTAGTGCTAGAAAAAAAACAGGGAATATTTTTAGAAGATTTACCAAAAGAAGTTAAAGTTATAACATATACTCCAAGCAATGTAAAAATAACATTAATAAGAAAAGCTATAAATTTTATAAAACAATTCATATTTAAAATCAAATATGCAAATAAGTTTTATTTTTCAGCAGATTTTGCAACATATAGTAAGCCAGCATCATTTGTAGCAAGAGTAGCTAGTAAAAATAATGCTATATGGATTCATAATAATTATATGAATTTTTATGATAATGATATAAAACAATATAGAAATTTTTTTAAAGATTTAAAAATACAAGAATTTAAAAAGATAGTTTTTGTATCTAACTTAGATAAAAAAGTATTTATTGCTCAGTTTCCAGAGCTAACAGAAAATGCAGTCGTATGCAATAATTTAATAGATTATAAACGAATACAAAAATTAGCTAATGAGAAAATACCAGATGAAGATTTAAAAATAATATTTAAAAATGGAGATTTAAAAAATAATAAAGAGCCTATTTTTATAAATGTAGGAAGGCACGATGAAAAACAAAAAAAGATTTCAAGAATAATAGAATCTACAGAAAAATTAAATAAAAATGGTTTTAAGTTTAAAGTACTTTTAGTTGGTAAAGGAACTAATAACAATGAATATAAAAAAATAATTGAAGAAAAAGGCTTAAATAATATAATAATGTTAGGGGCAAAAAAAAATCCATATCCATATTTTAAACTAAGTGATTGCTTCTTACTTTGTTCACAGTTTGAAGGATATCCTGTTGTATTTGTAGAATCTAAAATTTTAGGACTTCCAATTATAACTACAGATGTATCAGATAGTAAAAAAGATATAGATGGAATATATGGACAAGTAGTAGAAAACTCTGAAAAAGGTGTATATAGAGGAATGAAAAATTTCTTGGAAAAAGGTTTAAGAACTAAAGAATTTGATCCGGAAAAGTTTAATGAAGATATTGTAGAAAAGATAAAAGAAATTATTGGATAAATAAAAAATAATTTAAAATAAAGTTATAAAAAATTAGAAAAATTAAGAAAATCAAAAGTTTGATTAATTGCTGAAAGGAGAGCAAAGTATAATTCATGATTAGTGTCATTATAACTGCATATAACGCAGAAAAAACAATTGAAAAATGCTTAAATTCAATATTAGATACTAAGTATAATGATTATGAAATTATACTTGTTAATGATGGCTCTACAGATAATACTGATAAAATAATTGAACTTTTTGCATCAGATAAAATTAAATATTATAAAAAAGAAAATACAGGAGTTGCAGATTCAAGAAACTTTGGAATAGATAAAGCAAAAGGAGATTATATAACATTTGTAGATAGTGATGATTATGTATCTAGTAACTACTTTGAAAATATAGATAAATACATAAATGAAGGTATTGATATAATTAAAAGAAAAGCAATTATTGTAAAAGATAATAAAGAAGAAAAAATTAAAGGTGCTACATTTGACGTAACAACTGGAGAAGATGCTTTTAATAAATTATGTTTTACAGATAAATATCTAGATACACTTTGGTCATATATAATTAAAAAAAGCTTATTTATAGACAATAACTTGTATTTTGAAAAAGGAAGGTTTCATGAAGATTTTGGTCTTCTTCCGCTATTAATATTAAAAGCTAAAAAAATGGTATCTTTGGATGATTACGTATATTATTATGTTCAAACAGATAATAGCATAATGAGAGAAAAAAATATTAATAAAACAATAAAAAAAGCAAAAGATGCTTTATATCATTATGATAATATTTTAAATACAATAAAAAAATATAATTTAAGTGAAATTACAAAAGAAAATGTAAGAATATATTTGACAAATGCAATTCTTTTAAAAGTAACAGAATTAAATGGAAAAGAACAAAAATGGTATATAAAAGAGCTTAAAAATAGAAAAATATACAAAAATATAAAGGTAAGAAATATTAAACAATTAATAAAGAAAATACTTTTATTTTTAAATATAAAGTTATACTTAAAACTTTCTTAAATTAAGTAGTTAATTTTTAATAAAATAAAAATATAAGGAGGCAAAATGCCTAAAGTTAGTGTTATAGTTCCAGTATATAATGTGGAAAAATATATAGCAAGATGTTTAAATTCTTTAGTAAATCAAACTCTAGATGATTTAGAAATAATAGTTGTAAATGATGGTTCAAAAGATAATTCAGAACAAATTATAAAACAGTTTAAAAAAGATTACAAAAACATAATATATGTAAAAAAAGAAAATGGAGGACTATCTAGTGCTAGAAATTTTGGACTTATTTATGCAACAGGAGAATATGTAGCATTTTTAGATTCAGATGATTATGTAGATAGGTCTCTTTACAAAAAAATGTATGAAAAAGCAAAAGAGACAAATAGTGATTATGTAGAATGCGACTTTATTTGGAAATATCCTGACCATGAAAAAATAGACGTAGGATTTAGATATAAAGATAAAAAAGAAATGTTTGAAAAAGCAAGAGTTGTTGCTTGGAATAAATTAATTAAAAGAGATATTATTATAAATAATAAATTAGAATTTCCAGTTGGATTATATTATGAAGATATAGAATTTTTCTATAAACTCTTGCCATATATTAATAACTTTTCTTTTGTAGAAGAACCACTTATATATTATGTTCAAAGAGATAATTCAATAGTAAATAAGCAAGATTCAAGAACTAAGCAGATATTTAAAGTATTAGATAATGTTATAGAATATTATAAAAAAATAGGATTATATAATGAATATAAAGCTCAAATAGAATACACTTATTCAAGACTTTTATTATGTAGCTCTTTAAAAAGGATGATACAAATAGAAGATAAAGTAACAAGAGAATTACTCTTAGTTGAAACTTGGCAAAATTTAAATACTAAGTTTCCTAATTGGAAGCAAAATGAAATTTTAAAGAAAAATAATTCAGTAAATGGTATATTTATGAAAACAATGAATAATTTTAGCTTTAAATTTTATACAAAATTATTAAGATTAATTTGGAGATAATTTTTTATATTGTATAAATATTAATAAATTAGCATTTTAAATAAAAATAAAAGGATTTATTTATGAAATTATTAAAAAAAATAAGGATTGAACACATTGTATATTTTTATATAATAATTTGCCCATTACTAGATATAGCAAGTGTTTGGTTTAGAGAAATATATGAAACCAAAATTTCAATTTCAACAATTTTAAGACCAATTATTCCAATAATACTTGCTATATATATATTTATTAAGGCAAATAAGAAGCATAAAATAAGGCTTGCAGTAATTGCTAGTATATATCTAATATATGGTTTTGCTCACTTATTAGTATCTAAAACATTTTTAACTGGTTGTTCTTATGGCGGAGTAATCCAAGAACTTCAGTATGTGGTAAATTACACTTTCTTAGTATTTAATTTAGTTGTATTTTATTATGTATTTATAAATAAAAATTGGAAAAAGGAAAACAAAGAAAGTATACAAAAAAATGAAATAAAAAAATATGATGGAAAAACTAACAATTTAAGACTAGCTATTTTAATAATGTGTGCAATTTATATTTTTAGTATTTATTTGGCTATACTTACTGGAACTTCAACACATACATATGAAGAAGACCAAATAGGTTATAAAGGGTGGATTGAATCAGGTAATAGTTTAAGTGCTATATTATGTATTTCAACATTTATAATTCTTCCATTATTAAAGGACAAGAAATATAGAATTCCAGCAATTATAGTATTAATATTAGTTGGAGTGTACTTGACCGCATTAATTGGAACTAGAGTAGGACTACTTGGCTTTTTTATAGCAGTGGGAGTATTTGTATTAATAGAAGTAATATTTAGCAAAAATAAAATTGCAATTGTAGGATTAATAATTATCGCTATAGGTATAATTACATTAGGTTTAGTTGGTTCAAATACTTTTAAAAGAAGAAATTTAATGAATGAATCACAATATTTAATAATAGATGAATCAACAGGTGAAGTTGGTCATATGACAGGAGATATGCTAAAAATAAAAAATAGCATATTAGATGGAACAATTGAAAAAGACTTTATGTCTGAAGAGCAAAAAGAAGCGGTACTTAAATTAAATGAATTTGCTAATGAGCATAATATATCAGCCAATAATACAAGAACATTGCAATTAATATATAATTTTTATTTAATATTAGAACAAAAAAGTATATTAGGTATATTATTTGGAAATGGATATAAAACTAATTTTAGAGAAATGGTAATGGAAAATGAGCTTGCAAGTTTATTATTTAATTTTGGAATTATTGGATTTATATTATATGCTTGTCCGTATTTAGCAATACTTATAAAAGCATTAATAGATGTAATAAAAAAGATAAAAGCAAAGCAAAAACTACAAAGTTCATACCTAGTTACAATATCTGCATTAGGATTAATATTTGCTTTATCATTCTTATCAGGATACATATTTTTTAATTCATCATTAATTGCAATAATTTCAGTAGTTTGTATATTAATTTTAAATAATATAAATAATATGGAAAAAGCTTAAAGATAAATAATATAAATTATTATTTTATAATAATAAAGAATTTTTATAAAAAACATTTATAAAAAATTATTTTCTTTTAGGAGGTGATAATTTGAAAAAAATAATATTTGGAATAACCAGCCTTACAATAGGAGGAGCTGAAAGAGTACTAGTTGATTTAGCAAATAGGCTATCTGAAGAATATGATGTAACAATTTTTACAATATATGATGGCGGAGAACTAAAAAAAGAATTAAATAAAAATATAAAGAAAATTGCTTTATATAGAAAGCCATATAAGGATTTAACTAAATTAGAAAAAATAAAAGCTTCCTTAAAATTAATATTATATAAAAAGAAAATATATGAACAAATAATGAAAAGAGGTTTTAATACTAAAATAGCATTCTTAGAAGGTCCTATAGCAAGGCTATTTGCAGTAAAATCAAATACTAATAATATAGCTTGGATACATAATGATATATCTAAAGTATATGGAAGCGGAATTAAGGCTAAGATAAAAAGAATAGTTGATGGAAAATTATATAAAAAATATAATACACTTGTTTTTGTAAGCGAAGAAAATAAAAAAGATTTTAATAAAGAATATAAATGGGCAAATGAATCTAATGAAAAGATTATACGTAATTATATAGATTATAAAAAAGTTTTAGAAAAAGCAAATGAAAAAATAAATTTACCATTTGAAAACAAAGAAATAAATCTACTTACTGTATGTAGATTAGTAGAACAAAAAGCATTAGATAGATTTATAAAAGTACAAAAAGCTCTAGAAAATAAAGGAATACATATTAAAATATATATAGTAGGAGATGGACCTTTAAGGTATAATCTGCAAAAAGAAATAGATGAAGAAGGCTTAACAGATAGATTTATTTTGTTAGGACAAAAAGAAAATCCATATCCATATATAAAGTATTGTGATTATTTTTGCTTACTTTCATATTATGAAGGTTATGGTATGGTATTAGAAGAAGCTAAGATTTTAAATAAACCTATAATTCTAACAAACACAGCAGCAGTAGAATGTGCAAAAGGTTATGATAGAGCAATTATACTAGATAATAATTTTGATGGAATAGTTAAAGGCTTAGAAAAAGAACTTAAAAGTGATAATATAAAATATTTAAATGATTTAAAAGAAAGTAATTTGAAATTAGAAAAAATAAATGAAGAAGTTCAAGAACAAATCATAAGAAAAATAAAAGATATACTTTAAATATAGATTTATAATTATATAAAAAAGATTTAAAGTGTATAAAAGAAATTTAGGAGAAAACAATGAAAATATCAATACTAACACCAGCATACAATAGAGGAGATAAATTAAATAAATTATATACAAGCCTTTTAGTAAATAACAACTCAAATGTAGATATTGAATGGCTTGTAATGGATGATGGTTCGACAGATAAAACAAAATATATAGTGACTAATTTTATAAAGCAAAATATAATAGACATAAAATATTATTACCAAGAAAATCAAGGAAAAATGGCAGCACTTAATAATTTAGTAAAGTATGCTACTGGTGATGTAATAATAGAATGTGATTCAGATGATTACTTTACAGTTGGAGCTTTTGATACAATTGCTAAATACGAGGACAAGTTTCAAGATGGAATATATGCTCTAGTATTTTTAAAGTATGACCAATATGGAAATAATATGGGAAATAACTTTCCTGAAAATTTGCACAGAAGTGATATGTTTAGCCTATATTTTAGAGAAAATGTAACAGGAGAAAAAGCATTAGTTTTTAATAGCCATATTAGAAAACAATTTGAATATAAGTTAGAAGCTGATGAAAAATTTGTTACAGAAGCTAGAATGTATCATCAAATGGATTTAGAGTATGATGTTATATGTATTAATGAACCAATAATGATATGTGAATATCAAAAAGATGGTTATTCAAAAAATATTCAAAAAGTATTTAAGGAAAATCCTTTAGGATATTATGAATATTTTAGGGAAATATTAGAAATGGATTTAGAAGGGGTAACCTTAAAGAAAAGATTATATATTTATAAACATTATATATTATTTTCAATTTTAGCTGAAAGAGATCATGCAATTAGAAATGTAACAGGTATTATAAATAAAATAATTGTGGCAATAATGTATTTGCCAGGGTTAATAAAAACTAGAAGAATGTTTAACTTAAAAGATGATGAAAACTTAGAAAATAAAGAAAGACAGAAGAAAATAAAAAAGTCGGCTAAAGAAATTAAAAAGAATAAGAAAAAATAAATAATATAAGGGGTAATAATGAAAAATATATTAATATGTCTTGAAAGAATGGATATTGGTGGAGTAGAAACTTCTGTATTAAATCAAGTAATGGAATATAAAAGAAGAGGAATAAAGCCTATTGTAATTTCTAAGAGAGGCATTTTTACGGAATTTTTAACAGAAAAAGAGATTGACTATGAAGAGGTAGAATTTCCTTTAGAAAATAATATAGATATAAATAGAATAAACAAAATAATAGAAATAATAGATAAATATAATGTAGAGCAAGTGGTAATAAATCAACTTCCTTGTATTCTATCTGTGTTACCTGCTTGTATTATAAAAAATATTCCCTATGTAGCATATGTTCATACATCTTTTCAATCTATAAAGCAAGACGAAAACAATATATATAACTGGTATGAAAGAACTTATCCACTTTTTAAAGACTTACTAAAAATATATTTTGAAAATGCTAGTAAGATAGTTGCTATATCAAGTCTAGCTGCAAATTATGTAAAAGAAAGATATAATATAAAAGAAGATAAATTTGAAGTATTAAAAAACAGCATAAATTTAAATGAATATAAAAGTAACAATAATGAAATAAAGAAAGAAAAATGGGTTCTAATTTCAAGGCTTTCTAATGATAAGTTACAATCAGTAAAAAATGGAATAGACCTATTTGATATATATAATAATCCTAACAAAACTCTAACAATAGTTGGATCTGGAGAGAAAAAAGAAGAATTAGAAGAATATGCTAAAGGCAAAATTAATAAAGACAAAATTAAATTTTTAGGTGCTAGTAATAATGTAAAGGATATAATTGATGCAAATGATATTGTCTTGGGATTAGATAGAGTAATGTTAGAAGCGCTAGCTATGAAAAAAATAGCAGTACTTATAGGCTATGATAGTTTAAAACAAGTTATATCAATGAAGAATATTGAAATTGAAGCAAATGAAGGATTTTGCGGAGAAAGCTTAGAAAGCACAGATATAGAAACTTTAGCAAAAGTTATAGAAAATGAAAATATAAATGTAGAAGATAATTATGAGTTTGTTAAAGAAAACTTAAATATAGAAAAAAATATATATTTAGGTGAAGCAATAAAAATAGACTATACACAAGCAAATTTACAAATATTTAAAGTAATTCAAAAACTTCAAGAAGACAAAATAAAGTTACAAAAAGAAATTATAAATTTTAAAAATATAGATAATAATGAATTAGAAAAATTAAAACAAGACTTAGATAAAAAAGAGCAAGAAATAAAAAATGTAAATGAGGAAAAAGAAAAAATATTTAATGAATTACAAAGTCTATATAATAGCAAAAGATTTAAAATTGTAAACAATATTGCTAAAATATTAAAAAAATAAATAAAATAGGATAAAGTTTCTAAAAACTTTGACATTACCTTAATTTTATACTATTATATATGGGAATATGGAAAGGAAATATAGTATGCAAAAAAATAATGATGAAAACAGAATAATAGTTGAACATGTATATAAAACATTTGATGTATATTTAGATAAAGCAAATAGCTTAAAAGAAAAAATATTGTTCTGGAAAAGAAACAGAAAAGAAACTAGAGAAGTTTTAAAAGATATAAATCTTACTATAAAAAATGGAGAAGCAGTTGCTTTAATTGGAGTTAATGGAAGTGGAAAGTCAACTTTACTTAAACTTATGACAAAAATAATTTATCCTAATAAAGGGAAAATAACTACAAAAGGAAAATTAACTTCACTTCTAGAACTAGGAGCAGGATTTCACCCAGATTTTTCAGGAAGAGAAAATATATATTTTAATGCTTCTATATTTGGTTTAACAAAAAAAGAAATAGATAACAGATTAGATAAAATTATAGAATTTTCAGAACTAGGAAATTACATAGATAACCCAGTTAGAACATATTCATCTGGAATGTATATGAGACTTGCATTTTCAGTTGCAATAAATGTTGATGCAGATATTTTGCTAGTAGATGAAATCTTATCAGTTGGTGACCAGCATTTCCAAGAAAAATGTTTAGCAAAAATGAAAGAACTTAAAGCAGAAGGCAAAACTATGGTATTTGTAACACATAGTTTAGGTTCTGCAAGAGAACTTTGTGATAGAGCAGTTTGGCTAAATAAAGGTGTAATACAAATGGATGGAAAAACTGATGAAGTTATAGATGAATATATTAAAGAAACTACTTAAAGTAAAATAAAATATAATAAATAAAAAAGAATCAAATTATTAGTATTAAAATAAATTTGCAATATCTAAAATTAGAAAGGATACATAAATGAACATTTTTAAAAGATTATATGATTATAGAGAAATGCTTAAAACAAGCATTAAAAAAGATATAGGTGGTAAATATAAAAACTCATTTTTAGGAGTACTTTGGTCTTTTGTAAATCCACTTCTTCAAATTATTGTTTATGCAATAATATTCCCACTTATAATGAAAAGTGATATAGAAAACTATGTTGTATTTATGGTATGTGGTCTTATTCCATGGAACTATTTTTCAACTGTAATTAATAGGTCATCATTTACAATGATTGAAAATGGTAACATACTAAAAAAGGTATACTTCCCAAGAGAAATACTACCTATTTCAGTTGTAACTAGTGAAACTGTAACATTTTTAATTTCATCAATATTAATACTATTATTTACATTTGGATATGGCTTAGGATTAACAATTAATGTAATATTTTATCCATTAGTTTTATTAGTAGAATATGTACTTTTACTTGGTATATCATTAATAGTATCAAGCGTTACTGTATATTTTAGAGATTTGCAACATTTTATAGGGGTACTTTTACAATTATTCTTCTATGCAACACCAATAGTTTATGCAGTTGATGTTATACCAGCTAATTTTCAATGGATACTAAAAATTAATCCAATGACATACATAATAGAAGGATATAGAGATATTTTCTGGGGACAAACTATGCCAGAAATAGGAACATTACTTATAGTTTTAGCTATAGGTATAGTGCTTTGTATATTAGGATACTTAATATTTAATAAATTACAAAGAAAATTTGCTGAAGAGTTATAAAAATATGAGATTAGAGAGGAATATAAAATGAATTTTGATTTTTCAAAAGAACCTGGAAAAGTTTTAAACATAATTAAATTTTCTAAAGAATATGAACCTATAATTTCTATAATTATGCCTTTTTATAATGACAAGAAATATATAGAACAAGCAGTTAATTCAGTGTTAAATCAAACTTTTCCAAATTATGAATTACTTATAGTTGATGACGGATCTAAAGATAAAGAAAGCTTAGAAGAATTAGAAGAAGTTTCTAAAATGGATAAAAGAATAAAAGTCTTTCATAAAAATAATGAAGGACTGGCAGCAACAAGAGATTATGGTGCACAGAAGTCTAGTAAAAAAAGTAAATATTTATTCTTTTTGGATTCAGATGACTTAATTGAGCCAACATATTTAGAATGTGCATACTGGACTTTAGAAACAAATCCTGAGGCAAGTTGGGCATATACAGATTCAATAGGATTTGAAGCAGAAGAATACCTATGGAACAAATGGTTTAACTCAAATAAAATGAAAAAAGAAAATGAATTGGTTGCTACTTCTTTAATAAGAAAAAAAGACTTTGAAGAAGTTAAGGGATATGAACTTAGAGAAAAGGCAGTAAATGAAGATTGGAATTTTTGGCTTAAATTAATAAGTAAAGGAAAATTTCCTGTAAGGATGAATTTCTATGGCTTTTGGTACAGAAGAAAAGCGAATGCAAGTGAACTTAAGCGTTCTATAGATAATAAAGAAAGAGCTATGGAAATTATTAATAATACTGCTAAAACAATAAAAAAAGATGTGGAAGCAATTCAATATCCATACTTTAATTATAATTGGAATATAATGCCAGAAATTATTGAAACCATTCCAAAAATTCAAAAAGAAAATGACAATAAAATTAATATTTTATTAATAATTCCTTGGATGGTTATGGGTGGAGCCGATAAATTTAATTTTGATTTGATTTCAAGATTAAATAAGTCAAAATTTGATATAACTGTTATTACAACAGAGCCAGCTGTAAATACATATAGACAAGAATTTGAACAATATGCAACAGTATATGATTTAACTACATTCATAGATCAAAAATATTGGATTAGTTTTATTAATTATATTATATATAAAAATAATATAAATTTAATATTTAATACTAATAGTGAAACAGGTTATAGTATGTTACCATATTTAAAAGCTAAGTATCCAAATATTTCTATAATAGATTATGTACACATGGAAGAATGGTATAATAGAAATGGAGGATATTCAAGAGATTCAAGTGGAGTTGCATCTATAATAGATAAAACTTTAGTATGCAATGAAAATAGTAGAAAAATTTTAATTAATCATTTTGGAAGAAATGAAAATGAGGTTAAAACAGTATATATAGGTGTTGATGAAAATGAATTTAATCCAGAAAAATATAATAAAGAAGAGTTGGAAGAAAAATACAATCTTCCAAAAGATAAATATATTATAAGTTATATTTGTAGAATTTCTGAACAAAAAAGACCATTCCTTTTATTAAAAGTTATAAAGAAATTATTAGAAGAAAGAGATGATTGCATATTCCTAATAGTAGGAGATGGAAATTTATTAAATCAAATGAAATCTAATGCTAAGAAAATGCAATTAATGGATAATATTATATTTTTAGGAAGAACAAACAAAACAGATGAAATATATGCTATAAGTGATATAACAATTAATTGTTCTATAAAAGAGGGACTAGCACTTACAGCTTATGAGTCATTAGCAATGGGAGTTCCAGTAGTTTCAAGTGATGTTGGTGGGCAAAAAGAACTTATTAATGAAAAAACTGGTGTTATTGTACCTTGTATGCAAAAAGAAGAAGATATATTTGACTTCAATTATTCAAATAAAGAAATTGATAGCTATGTAAAAGCAATTAATAAAATTTTAAAAGATTTAAGTACATACAAAAAAGAATGTAGAAAAAGAGTTTTAGATGGTTTTACAATAGATCAAATGGTAAGCAATATGACTAAAATATTAGAAGATACAATAGAAAATCCTAATAAAAGCAAAAAAATTGATTTTGGTAATATAGATATTTGTAAAGAAATTATAACCAATAAATTTATGCTAAATGAAGCTAAATATTCATGGGAGTGTAAAGAGTACAATAATTATTTTGGATTTGAAACAATAGACTCTAAAAATTATAAATTTCAACTTTTTAAGGAAAAAATGTGGCAACATAAATGGTATAGAGGTTTTATAAAACTATTACAAAAAATTGGAATAATGGGAGCTATTAAGAAGAGAATTTAGGAGGAAAGAAGGAAATAATTAAATGGAGAAAATAAAAAATATTATTTCTAAAACTTATAAATTTATTGTTTATTTTATAGGTTTAATCTTATTTATTACAATTTTATTTTTTAATTTAACAAGTCAACAAACTAGTGGAATAACTTCAACAATTATAACGGTTTTGCTTATTAGTGTATTTTTATTTATATTAAACAAATTTATTATTAATAAAGTTGATAAAAAGATTAATAATATTATAACAATAATATTATTAGGATTATTTTTGATATTGACAATATTATCTGTAAAATATTTTAGAGTTGAATACAATTGGGATTTTAAATACATTATGGAAACAGCTAAGCAATTGTACGAAACTAATTCTACAGAAAATTTATATTATTATAAAATGTATCCTAATAATATTTTGACAACTGCAATTGCATATATTGGAATGGTGATTTTTAGAGGTGAAATTGGAGCTTATATTATAAATATTTTATTTATATTTGGAGCTGCAGTATTTACTGTATTGTGTGCAAGGAAGATAGGACAAGAAAAAATGGGAACTAATGTTGCCACTCTTCTTGTTATGTTTTGTCCTTTATATTTATATGCACCTATTGTATATTCAGATACTTTATCAGTAATGTTTCCAGTAATGACATTATATTTTTGGTTACTGGCAAAAGAAAATATAAAAAAATCTAGTATAAAAAAATCCATTTTATTTGTTATACTTATGACAATAGCAGCATTCATTGGATTTTTAATAAAAGCGCCATCTGCTATTGTTTTAATAGCAATTTGTATTGACTGGATATTTTCATTTGATAAAAAAATTAAATATTTACTTATTGTAGCTATATTATTTATAGTATTTAATTCTATCTATAATTTCTTAAGTACTACATTTATAATAAAAGATGAAAAAAAGAATAACACAGTCATACCATATACACATTGGGTAATGATGGGAATGAATAAACCAGAAGAATATGGAGGAACGTCAATTGGATGGGGAGCATATAGCCAAAAGGATGTAGATGCAACTAATCAAAAATATACTTATGAAGAAAAAGTAAAATATAATCTTCAAACAATAAAAGAAAGACTTTTAGAATATGGTTTATATGGTTATTTATCTTTCTTAAAGCATAAATTTATTTATGTTTGGACAGATCCTACTTTTTATGTACTAAATAAAATCGGCTGGGATACTATAAATAAGGAAAGTATACCATATGATTTAGTATTAAACTATGACTATGGAAAAAACACTTTATTTTTAACATATATGGATGGATTTTATATTATCTTGTTGCTATGTATTTTAATAGGAATTATTTATAATATTTTTAATAAAGACGACTCAGTAAATAAAGTTTTAATTATGTCTATAATTGGAATAACAATATTTTTACTTATCTGGGAAGCAAGATCAAGGTACCTATATAACTTTTTACCAATATTGTGCTTGTTGGCAGTAATAGGAATAAAAAATATACAACAGATTAAATATAAAGATATTTGGAAAAAAATAAAAAGAAAAGAGGTAAATAAAGATGAATAAAGTATCACTAGTAATACCAATGTATTATGAAGAACAAGTAGCAGAAGAATGTTATAAAAGAGTAACTAAAGTATTAAAAGAACTTAAAGATTATGATTATGAAATAATCTTTGTAAATGATGGAAGTAAAGATAAAACTTTGCCAATACTAGAGGAGATAGCTAAAAAAGATAAAAAAGTAAAAGTTATATCTTTTTCAAGAAACTTTGGACATCAAGCAGCAGTAACTGCTGGGCTTAAATATGTAACAGGTGATGCTATAGTTATAATGGATGCAGACCTTCAAGATCCACCAGAACTAGTACCAGATATGCTAAAAAAATGGGAAGAGGGATATGAAGTAATATATGGTAAAAGAAAAAAGAGAGATGGAGAATCTGCTTTTAAATTACTTACTGCAAAAGCTTTTTATGAAACTTTAAATAAATTATCTGATGTTGAAATACCAAAAGATACAGGAGATTTTAGACTAGTAGATAGAAAAGTTGTTGATGTAATTAATTCTCTTCCAGAACATAATAAATTTTTAAGAGGTCTATTTAGCTGGGTTGGATTTAAACAATATGCATATGAATATGAAAGAAAAGAAAGATTTGCAGGAAAAACAAAATATCCACTTAAAAAAATGCTAAAACTTGCAAAAGATGGAATACTTGGTTTTTCATCAAAGCCATTAAAAGTAGTAGGAGGTTTAGGAATATTATCTGTTATAATTTCTATTGCTATATTAATTTATTCAATTCTTTCATTTGCTTTTAGCTTAAATAACTTAACTGCCGGTTGGACATCTATTATGTGTACAGTAACATTTTTAAGTGGAATAATTTTAATTTCACTTTGGATGATTGGAGAATATATTGCTAGAATATATGATGAAACAAAACAAAGACCACAATATGTTGTAGATAAAACAATAAATGTTTAATAAAAATAAAAGTTATTATTAGAAAATCAAGGAGAAAACTTAAATAATGAAAAAAATAACAATAATTGTACCCGCATATAATGAGGAAGAATCTTTACCATATTTATATGAAAGACTAGAAAAATTAATGAATAGTATAGAAAATTATGAATTTGAATTATTATTCGTAAATGATGGTTCAAAAGATAATACTATTAATTTAATTAAAGAATATAGAGAAAAAGATAGTAGAATATCTTATGTAGATTTTTCAAGAAACTTTGGTAAAGAAACTGCTATGATTGCAGGATTAGATTATGCTAAAGGAGACGCAGTTATATTTATGGATGCAGATCTACAAGACCCACCAGAATTAATACCAGAAATGATTAAATACTGGGAAGAAGGATATGATGATGTATATGCCCAAAGAAAATCTAGAAAAGGCGAAAGTTTCTTAAAGAAGTTTACATCTAAAATGTATTATAGAGTACTTCAAATGCTTACATCAGTTCCAATTCAAAAAGATACTGGAGATTTTAGGCTATTAGATAGAAGATGTGTTAATGCTCTTAAAAAATTAAGAGAAACAGATAGAAATTCTAAATCTATGTTTAGCTGGATTGGATACAAAAAGAAAGCTATATTATATGATAGAGATGCAAGAGTTGCAGGAAAAACTAAGTGGAACTACAAAAAGTTAGTAAATCTAGCTATAGATGGTATAACTTCATTTACAACATCACCACTTAGAATTTCAACATATATTGCAATACCTACATTTTTAGCACTTTTTGTATACTTTATATATGTAATAGTAAAGTGCATAAGATTAAACGTTGCTGTTCAAGCATATCAAGCAATTATTTTACTTGTGTTATTCTTTTCAGGTGTTCAAATTCTACTTTTTGGAATTATAGGTGAATATCTTGGAAGAATATTTAATGCATCTAAGAATAGACCACTTTATTTAGTAAATGAATATAATGGAAAAAGAGAAGAGAATTTATGAGATTTAATAAAGTTATAAAACTTATAATAGCCCTTTTGGCATTAATAGCAATTATGTTAGTATCATTTTTAGGATTTTCTTATTTAGTAATAATAAAAAATGCAATGAGTGAAAATATGGTTATATCATATAATAATGTTCTTACCATATTTTCAATATTAGCAATATTTGTATTATTTAGTTTTACATTTTATAAATTAAATAAAATAAAATTTAAGAAAAATGTAAAAAATGTTATATTAGCTTTTTTTCTTATTTTATACATAATTATTCAAGTATTATGGATAAATATTAGAAATGCAAATCCTAATTATGATCAATATTATGTATATAATATTGCAGTAGAAATGGCTGAAGGTAATATTGGTAATCTAACTCAAAAAGATTATTTGCAAATGTATCCTCAGCAAATTTCATTATCATCTTTTTATGCTTTTATATTTAAAATATTTAATACTAGCAATATAAAATTACTTCAATATATGAATGTAATTGCTAATTGTTTTACTGCATTAGGACTATATCTAATAATGAAAATAATAGCTAATAAAGAAAATACTAAAAGTGTGTCAGCATTTATTTTTCTAACATTTACATTTATACCAATGATAATGCTATCTACATTTATTTATGGTGATTTAATAAGCTTAGCTTTTGCTACATTTGCAATATATTATGCTATAAAATATAATAAGCAAGATAAAACTAGATATTTATTTATATCTGCAATTTTAATGAGTTTATCTTATTTCTTTAGAATGAATATGCTAATATTTTTTATAGCAATTTGTATATATTTAATTTTAGAATTAGTAAAATATATAACAAGTGAAAATAAAAAAAGAATCACAAATGAAAGTAATGATATAAATGATAAAATAGAAATAAAAAATGGCAAAGCCAGAACACTTATTAAAATTCTTTTAATCATGGCTTTTATAATAATAAGTATTGTACCTACAACAATATTTAAAAGTTATATGCAGAAAAAAATGAACTTAGATAATTCTAAGGCTTTTCCAATTATAGGTTTTATTGATTTAGGTTTATCATATAGTTCTAGGGCACCAGGATGGTATGTGGATCCATTTGTTGATACATGGAAGGCTGACGGGCATGATACAAGCCCTATGATTAATAGAATAAATGAGCAGTTACAAAACTTTAAATCAAATCCTAGAGAGTGTTTTTGGTTTTATATAAAGAAAATATCGTCTATGTGGGCAGAAAATAGCTTTGGAAGTATATGGTATAATTTATCATTTAATTTTGGAGATATGTGTGTTAATAGAGGCTTAGCTTCAGAGGCACAAATCGAAAATTACAATAAAGTTGATACATTCTTATATGATAACTATAATATTTTTATTAGGTATGATAAAATAATTGTAATGTTCATATATTTATCTAGTTTACTATTTATATTAAGAAATAAAGATATATCAAATGAACAAATTTTATTAATATTAATATTTTTAGGGGGATTTTTATTTCACATATTTTGGGAAGGAAAATCAAGATATGTACTTCCTTATGTAATTATATTAATACCTATTGCAAGTATAAGCATTAATCAAAATGTTAAATGGGTAAAAAGTAAAATAGATAAATTTCAAGAAAAAACAAATAAAATATTATTAAAATTAGAAAAATCTAAATAAAATAAGTAATAAGGAAAAAAAGATGGAAACAAACAAAAGATTTAATAAATTTATAAAAATACTTGGTCTAATTATAATAGCAATATTAGTAATATTAATTTATACTGTAAATACAGTTATGGAAAATGAAGAGTTTATAAGTTTTTCAAAAAATAACATAATCTATATTTTAATTTTTATAGCTGTATTTGCAACAATGTATCTATTATTTGATAAAATTAATGATATTAAAATAAAAAACAAAAATAAAAAGATTTTATTTACAATTGCAATTATTATATATTTTGTAGCGCAAATATTTTGGATAAACTATAGAGATGCATACCCAATATCTGATCAATTTGAAGTATATAATGATGCTAAATTGATAGCACAAGGAAAAATAAATGAGTTGGTAGGAAATGACTATTTACAAATGTACCCTCATCAAAGTACCTTAATTTTATTTTATTCTCTAATATTTAAAATATGTGGAACAGAGAATGTCAAAATATTGCAATATATAAATGCAATAGCTAATACATTTACTGTTATAGGACTATATCTTATAACAAAAATAATATCAAATAAAGAAAACTCATCAAATAATTTTGCAGCAATTTTTTTAGGAATTGCATTTATTCCACTTTCTATGATATCTACATTTGTTTATGGAGATATGATAGGACTAGCATTTTCAGTATTTGCAGTTTATTATATAATTAAGTATAGAATTATAAATAAAGCACAATATATTTTCATTTCTGCAATTTTTATGAGTTTGGCATATTTTTGCAGAATGAATACATTAATAGTATTTATAGCTATATTAATTTATTTAATTTTAGATTTGATTAAATTTATATCAAGCTTAAAGAGAAGCAAAGCTATTGCTTTAAAAAATAAATGTATAAAAGTTTCTTTAAAAACACTTATGATAATATTATTCATTTTTATAAGTATAATGCCTACTAATTTATCCAAAAATTATATGAATATGCGTTTACAATTAGATACAAATGAAAAATTTCCTACAATAGGACATATTGCTCACGGAATATCTTACGAAGGGTATAGAGGACCTGGATGGTATGTAGATAAATATGTTTATGAATGGTCTAGAAATGGACATAATAATAAATTACTAGAAGATAGAGTAATTAATTTTTTAAATGAATATATACATAATCCAATAAAGGGCTTTAAATTTTTTAGAGATAAAATTGCATCAATGTGGACTGAGCAAACCTTTGGTAGTGTGTGGTATAATACAGGCTTTATGGATTTAGACATTGAAAATTTTTCAAAAGAAAAGGTTATTAATTATTATAAGATTACAATTTTTTTATGTAATATATACAATTTATTTATATCTTATGATAAAATAATTTTAATTATAATATATACATCAGTACTATTATTCTTAATAAGAAACAAAAATATAACAAATGAACAAACTTTATTAGTTCTTATATTTTTAGGTGGATTTGCTTTTCAATTATTTTGGGAAGGAAAGTCAAGATATGTACTTCCATATGTTGTAATGCTGATTCCACTTGCAAGTGTAGGAATAAAAGAAAATATAGAGTGGATTACAAATAAGTTTGGAAAACTTAAGAAAAATTTTAATATAAAATTAAAAATAGATAATAATATTGAAAAAAAGAAATAAAGTAATAAAGTAATAAAGTAATAAAATGTAATTAATAAAACCTAGGAGGTAATACTAATGTGGGGAGATATTGCAATAGCATTTTTACTAGCGTTTATAACTTCATTTGTTATGGTACCATATACAATTAAACTTGCTAAAAAAGTAGGAGCGATAGATTATCCATCAGATAGAAGAGTAAATACAAGACCAATACCTAGAATTGGTGGGTTAGCAGTAATAGCCGGTTTTTTACTTTCAGCAATCTATTTAGTAATAACAATGTGCATTGAGAATAATTTGGATTTAAATGGACAAGACAATTACAAAATGAAACTTTTGGGATTTTTGATGGGAATAATAGTCTTAGGAATTTTTGCTTATATTGATGATATAAAGACTTTAAAACCTTGGCAAAAACTCATAGGGCAAGTTTTATCTGCATTAATAATATATTTCTTTGGAATAAGAATAGATACTATTAATGAAATATTAATTCATCCAGCTTTAAGTTTTATTCTTACAATTGGATGGATTGTAGGAATTACTAATGCAATTAATTTAATTGATGGTTTAGATGGTCTATCTTCAGGAGTTTCTCTAATATCTTGCATAAGTTTACTTATAATATTTTCAACAAATGATTCTCCTATAATTTCAATTATTTTAATAACAGCTTTAGCTGGTGCAATAGGTGGTTTTTTACCATTTAACTTAAATCCTGCAAAAACTTTTATAGGAGATGTGGGAGCACAATTTTTAGGATTTAGTTTAGCAACAATTTCAATTTTAGGTGTTGCAAAAACAGTTACACTTGTTGTTTTAATTGCACCAATACTTGTTTTAGCACTTCCTATATTTGATACTTTATTTGCTATAATAAGAAGAATAGTTAAAGGTAAATCTTTAAAAGCTGTATTTCAAGCAGATAAAGGTCATCTGCATCATAGATTAATGAAAAGAGGATTTTCACAAAGGCAAGCAGTGGCTATCCTCTATGGTGCAAGCGCAACTCTTGGAATGTTTGCAGTAATATTAATTGATGATGGCATATGGAAAGCACTATCATTTGCTCTTATAGTAATTGCAATTATTGCAATAGGTTACAAAGAGCTTAAAAATTTTAAAAATGAAGAAATAAAGAATGTTAAAGAAAATTATTTGAAAAGAAAAATAAATAAAAATAAAAAATAAAAAGATAATAATATAAAAAATAATAATTTTTATATTAATAAAAAAGGCAAGAATAAGTAAAACAAATTATAAATCTAAAAAAGAGGAATATTTTAATGGAAGATGATAATTTAATTACTCCTAATGTTGTAGATGATTTAGAATCTCAACAAGAAAATGTTTTAAGACCTAAAACTTTAAACGAGTATATAGGACAAACAAAAGTAAAAGAAAATATGAGAATTTATATAGAAGCAGCCAAAAAAAGAGAAGAACCTCTTGACCATGTACTATTATATGGACCACCAGGACTTGGTAAAACAACTTTAGCTAATATAATATCTCATGAAATGAATTCTAATTTAAAAATAACATCAGGTCCTGCAATTGAAAAGCCAGGAGATTTAGCAGCACTTCTTACTAATCTATCACCATTTGATGTACTTTTCATAGATGAAATACATAGATTAAATAAAAGTGTAGAAGAAATTTTATATCCAGCTTTAGAAGATTTTACACTTGACATAATTATTGGAAAGGGACCAAGTGCTAGGTCAATTAGACTAGATTTACCTAAGTTTACACTAATTGGAGCAACTACTAGAGCAGGAGCATTAACAACTCCACTTAGAGATAGATTTGGGATAGTTGAAAGGCTAGAATTATATAATAGTGAAGAATTAACCACAATAGTAAAAAGATCTTCTAATATCCTTAATATTGTAATAGATAATGATGCAGCTGTAGAAATTGCAAAACGTTCAAGAGGAACTCCTAGAATTGCAAATAGATTATTAAAAAGAGTTAGAGATTATGCCTTAGTAATGGGTAATGGAACTATAACTTTAGATATAGCAAAAATAGCTTTAAATAAATTAGATATTGATGATATGGGATTAGATTCAATAGATAGAAGAATATTAAGGACAATTATTGAAAAATATCAAGGAAAACCAGTTGGAATAGAAACATTAGCAACAACTTTAGGAGAGGAAGTAACAACAATTGAAGATGTATATGAGCCATATTTAATACAAATAGGTTACATATCTAGAACACCAAGAGGAAGAATTGCACTTCCTGAAGCATATAAACATTTAGGAATAAAATATAATGTTGAGGAATAAAAACAAAAGAACTAAAAAAGGGGAATTAAGATGAATTTAGATGGAATATTATATATAGTAAGTTTAATTATATTACAAGTATTATTTATATTAAAAAACAAAAGTAAAGAAAAATTAAATTTGTTTACAACTATAGGTTTAAGTATTGTACTTATAATGTGTTTAAATGCTTTTGAATGTTATGTGCTATCATTTTTTGGAATAGCTAATAGTTTTACAAATTTAATAATTATAAATTTAATATTATCAATTATTATTGGAATATTAATGCTTAAAGACAAAAAGAAAAATAAGCAAATTATGCAAAAATATGAAATAAATAAAATGGACATATTTGGAACTATAATTATTTTTATAGTTACTGTATTTGTATCATTAATGCATTTTGGATTTCCATTTAATATTAATTATGACTCAGCAGACCCTTCTTGCCACTATTTAACTTCACTTAAATTTATGGATGAAGAAAAATTACTTTCAACATCAGAAGATAAATTATATGGAAATTTTGAAACAAGAAAGTTTGCTTCATATGTAAATTCAGGTTTACTTATGAGATGTTTTAAAGGTAAAATTGATTACATAGATAATTATCAAATATTTATAGGTTTTGGAATATTTATATTATTCTTAACAGGATATTTATTATATTTTGTATTAAATCATTTTGCAAAAGATGAGAAATCTAAAGTCTTAGCTATAATTGTAAGTATATTGTGTATATTAGGATATCCACTTAATAGTTTACAATTTGGATTTGAATATATGTCTTTAGGTTTAGTAATAATGATTGCAATTATTGAATGTATATATATGTTTTCTAAAGAAAATCTTAAACAATCATATTTTATACCAATTCTATTTTTATTAAATTTTGGACTATTTTGTGCATACTTTATGTTTGTACCATTTGTATACCCAGCAGAATGGATATACTTATGCATATATTCATATAAAAAAGACAAAAAGATTATTACTAAAAATAATATTTTGATTTTAGTAGTAACACTCATTATACCATTTATTTTAGGTTATATTTATCATTTAGCACCATCTATTTACCAAATAATTATAAATAGCAATAAAATTAGTAAAGGAGATGTTTTTAAGCCATCTAAAAGTATAATTGGTGGTGGATTTAATACAGATGGATATATTTATACAAATCTTTATTCAAACTTTATATTATTAGTACCACTTTCATTATATATAATAATAAGAAAATTTAAAGAAAATAAATTTTTATCTTTATTATTTATATTTAATGTAATTTATATTGTTATGCTTTTAATAGGTAGACAATTAGATAAAGTATCTTACTATTATCTATCTAAAAATTATTTTACACTATGGATAATTACTTTTATATTAAATTTTAGAGCATTAATGTATATATATGAAAAAAATATTCAAGCACCAATTATTATTTTAACTGTATATATAGGAATTCTAATATTATACTTATTAATTGTACCTACAGTTATGGTAAATGAAGAATTATCTACAAGAGAAAATCCTTTTACAGTAATGGATATATATGGAGCAAATGCTAACATGATGTTTGAAAAAGAAAGAATAGAATTAACAAACTCAGAAATAGAATTTATAAAACAATCACTTAAAAAAATAGATGCAAATAACGATTGTGTGTTAATTGCAAATGCACAAGCGAAAAACTGGATGTATGCATTTACAGGTCAAATTTGTGAGAATGATATATCAGTAAAATATTCTGGACAAACTAAAATTAATTATTTATATGCAACACTACCTGAAACATTAGAAACAGCCAAATATGCTATAGCTTTAAAACAAGTTTACGCATATAAATTAACAAAATTTGATGTATTTGACAGTTATAAAATTATTTATGAAAATGATGTTGGAATTCTTGCTGTTAATACAAATGTAGATTAAAAAGTTTATAGGTATTCTTTAAAAACCTAAATATTATTTTTAAGGACTATTTGTATGGAAAAAGTTTTATTAATTGATGGAAACAGTATAATGAATAGAGCATTTTATGGAATTATGGGAAATAAGATGCTTACTACAAAAGATGGACATTATACAAATGCTGTATATGGTTTTTTATCAATAATGTTTAAAAATATGGATGAAGTTGAGCCTACATATATGGCAATTGCATTTGATTCTAAAACAGCAGCAGATGTTAGAAAAAAGTTGTATGATGGATATAAAAAACATAGACACGGAATGCCAGAAGAACTTGCCGAGCAAATGCCAGTTATAAAAGAAGTTTTAGCTGCTATGAATATTAAAATAGTTGAAATGGCAGATTATGAAGGAGATGATATATTAGGTTCTTTAGCAAAAAAATTTGCACATGATGGTAAAGATGTATATATCCTTTCAGGAGATAGAGATTTATTTCAATTAATAGAGGACAATATTACTGTTAGAATTCCAAGAACAAAAATGGGAAAAACAGAAACAGAAATATACACTAAAGCAAAAGTTGAAGAAGAATATGGGTTAGAGCCAATAGATTTAATTGAAGTAAAAGCACTTATGGGAGACTCATCAGATGAGATTCCAGGTGTACCAAATGTAGGACCTAAAACAGGGACAAGTTTAATTAAACAGTATAAAACAATAGCAAATTTATATAAAGCTTTAGAAGAAGGCAGTGTAGATTTAACATCAAAGCTAAAAGACAATTTAATAAAAAATAAGGATTTAGCAGAACTTTCAAAAAAACTTGGCACAATAAATATAAATGCTCCAATAAAAGACAATTTATTAAATTTTAAATTAGTTGAATGGGATAGAGATAAAGTAGCAGAAATATTTAAAAAGTTAAACTTTAATAGATTTATTGATAGATTTGAACTTAATAAAGAAATAAATGCTAAAAAAGAAGCAATAAAAATAAATGTAATAGAAAAAAGTATAGATGAACTTACAAAAGTTATAAATAATAATTTAAAAGAAGAAATAGGTGAAAACTTAATTTTCTATCTTGAAACAGAGCCTTCAAATGATGAATCAAGAATAATAAAAAAGGACATATTAGGTATTGGTATATACGAAAAAAATGAAAATATAATATATACTAAATTAAATAGCAAAGAAGATGCAAAAAATCTTAAAGATTTAATGGAAAATGAAAGTATAAATAAAATAAGCTATAATATAAAAGAAGATTATGTTTTACTTAAAGAATATGGAATAAATTTAAAAGGAATTAAATATGATGCAGATGTTTCAGCATATATTTTAAATCCTACAAATACAAAACATAGTATAAAAGATATAGCAGAGCAATACTTAGATATTGACTTAGATGAATTAATACCTAAAAAAGAAAATACTCAGCTTAATATGTTTGAGCAAATTAAAGAAATGTCAAATAAAGATGAAGTTGGGGCATATGTATATGCATTAAATAAGTTATATACTGTAACAATGGAAAAAATGAAAAGTGATGAGTCAATTAAATTATTTGAAGAAATAGAAATGCCACTTGTAAGAGTTCTTGGAGATATGCAATTTAATGGAATGCAAGTAGAAAAAGAAAAGCTAGAAGAGTTTGGAAAAGAATTAAAAGAAAGATTAGAAAAAGTAAAAAAAGAAATATATGATTTAGCAGGTGAAGAATTTAATATAAATTCAACACAACAACTGGGTAAAATCCTATTTGAAAAATTAAAATTAACTGTTTCTAAGAAAAATAAAAAAGGTTATGCAACAGATGTTGAAACTTTAGAAGGAATAAAAGATGAACATCCAATAGTACAAAAAGTACTAGATTATAGAAGTTTAACTAAATTAAATTCAACATATGTAGATGGATTAATTCCATTTATTAATCCAAAAGATAAAAGGATTCATGCAGTATTTAATCAAACTATAACAGCAACAGGAAGAATTAGTTGCACAGAACCAAACTTGCAAAATATACCAAGCCATGAAGGCGAAGGAAAAAATATAAAGAAGTCTTTTAAAGCAAGAGAAGGATATGTATTTATTGATGCAGATTATTCACAAATAGAATTAAGAGTACTTGCTCATATATCTAAAGACGAAACTATGATAAATGCATTTAATAATGATGAAGATATCCATAGAGAAGTAGCATCAAAAGTGTTTGGAGTACCTATAGAAAAAGTTACAAAAGAGCAAAGATCTAGTGCTAAAGCTGTAAACTTTGGTATAATATATGGAATAACAGCATTTGGCTTATCTCAACAATTGAAAATTGGAAGAAAACAAGCTCAAAATTATATAGATAATTATCTAAAGAAATATAGTGAAATAAAAGAGTTTATGGATAACATTGTAAATAAAGCTAAAGAAGAAGGTTATGTTGAAACTCTATTTGGTAGAAGAAGATATGTTCCAGAGCTAAAATCTAATAATTATGTTGTAAGACAATTTGGAACAAGAGTATCTATGAATACACCTATACAAGGAACAGCAGCAGACATAATGAAAATAGCAATGAATAAAGTTTATGACGGAATAAAAGATTTAGATGCAAAAGTAGTATTACAAGTACACGATGAACTTATTCTTGAGGTTAAAGAAGAACAAAAAGAAAAAGCAAAAGAAATATTACAATCAAGTATGGAAAATGCAGTAAAATTAGATGTTCCACTTAAAGTAGAACTTTCAGAAGGAAAAACTTGGTTTGAATTAAAATAAAATTTTACAAAAATATGCAATATTTTAAAGGATTTTAAAAATGTTTGCATAATAATAAAAGAGAAACGTAAATTAAGGGAGAGTTTAGGAAGTGCGAAAAATATTATTAACACTTATTGCAATTGTATTTGTTTTATTAGTAATATTATTAAACTTCAAAAATATACAAAAACTAATTTATAGACAAGATTATTCAGAATATGTAGAAAAATATGCAAAAGAAAATAATATAGATCCTTTACTAATATATGCTATAATTAAAGCAGAAAGTAATTTTGATGATGAAGCGGTATCTTCTAGAGGAGCAACTGGACTTATGCAACTTATGGAAAATACTGCAAAGGAAGTAGCAACAAATGAAATGATAGAAATTGTAACAAAAAATAGCTTATATGATCCGGAAACAAATATAAAATTAGGGGTAAAATATTTTGCAAATTTATTATCTGTGTTTCACAATGAAGCGGTTTCTTTAGCTGCATATAATGCAGGAATGGGAACTGTTAGTGAATGGATTAATGAAGGAATAATAAAAGCTGATGGAAGCGATATAGAAAATATACCATATAATGAAACTAATATGTATGTTAGAAAAATTTTAAAAGATTATGAAATATATAAGCAACTATATAATTAGCATAAATATAAAATTAAAGTAAATGGAGGTAAAATTATGTCAGTATTAGTTACAGGAGGAGCAGGATACATAGGCTCACACACAGTAGTTGAATTACTAAATGAAGGAGAAAAAGTTGTTATTGTAGATAATTTTGTAAATAGCAAGCCATCTGCATTAGAAGCAATTAAAACTATTACAAATAAAGATTTTAAATTCTATGAACTAGATTTAAGAGATAAAAAAGAGCTAGATAAAGTATTTGAAGAAAATAAAGATATTACTTCAGTTATACATTTTGCAGGACTTAAAGCAGTAGGAGAATCTGTTGCAAAACCAATTGAATATTATGATAATAATATATATGGAACTTTAGTATTATTAGAAGTTATGAAAGCCCATAATGTTAAAAAAATAATATTTAGTTCATCAGCAACAGTATATGGTGATCCAAAAGAAGTTCCAATAAAAGAAGATTTTCCATTATCTGCAACAAATCCTTATGGACAAACTAAATTAATGATAGAGAGAATTTTAAATGATGTATATGTATCAGATAATACTTGGAGCGTAATTTTACTTAGATACTTTAACCCAATAGGAGCTCATGAAAGTGGTTTAATTGGAGAAAATCCAAATGGAATACCTAATAATTTAATGCCATATATAAATCAAGTAGCTTTAGGAAAACTAGACCACTTAAATGTATTTGGAAATGATTATCCAACACCTGATGGAACAGGAGTAAGAGACTATATACATGTTGTAGACTTAGCTAAAGGACATTTAAAAGCCTTAAAAAGAGCTGAAAAAGTAACTGGAGTTGAAGCATATAATTTAGGAACAGGAAAAGGTTATTCAGTATTAGATATAGTTAAAAACTTTGAAAAAGCAACAGGACAAAAAATTAAATATGAAATAACACCAAGAAGACCAGGAGATATAGCAGAATGTTATGCAGACCCATCAAAAGCAGAAAAATATTTAGGTTGGAAAGCAGAAAAAGATTTAGAGCAAATGTGTAAAGATGCTTGGAATTTTACTTTAAAAAATAAATAATATTTAAATAAAAAAGTAGGACTTTTAAGTCTTACTTTTTTGTCTTATTAGGTAAATTACTTTATTAATTTTTTCGCATTTTGAAGCAAAAATTACTTGATTTATATTACAAATTATTGTAAACTATATTAGTAAAAAAATATAAATGATCAAATTTATTGTTTGTAAAGGAAAGAAGGCTTTTAAAGTGGAACTTAAAGAATTTTATTATGATTTACCAGAAGAATTAATTGCACAAGTACCAATAAAAAATAGAGATGAATCAAGACTTATGGTACTTGATAGAAAACTAGAGACTATAGAACACAAGATATTTAAAGATATAATAGATTATTTAGAACCTGGAGATTGCTTAGTAAGAAACAATACAAAAGTAATTCCAGCAAGATTATATGGAAAAAAAGAAACAGGAGCAAATGTAGAATTTGTGCTTCTTAAAAATATTGAAGGAGATATCTGGGAAGCAATGGTAAGACCAGGTAATAAACTTCATGTAGGTGCTAAAGTTATATTTGGCGATGGATTATTACATGCTGAAATACTTGAAACTTTGCCAGATGGAACTAGAAAAGTTAAGTTTACATATAAAGGAATATTTAATGAAATATTGGATAGAATTGGACTTATGCCACTTCCACCATATATACATGAAAGTCTAAAAGATAATGATAGATATCAAACAGTATATGCTAAATATGAAGGTTCAGCAGCAGCACCAACAGCGGGACTTCACTTTACACCAGAGCTTCTTAAAAAAATAGAAGAAAAAGGCGTAAAAATTGCAAATGTTACACTTCATGTAGGAATTGGTACATTTAGACCAGTAAAAGAAAAAAATATAGAAGACCATCATATGCATACAGAACATTATTATGTAAAAAAAGAAGATGCAGATAAAATAAATGAAGCAAAACTTGCGGGAAAAAGAGTAATAGCAGTAGGTACAACTTCATGTAGAACCTTAGAAACTATTGCAGATGAAAAAACGGGTTTAGTAAAAGAATGTGAAGGAGATACTGGAATATACATTTATCCAGGATATAAATTTAAATGCATAGACGGACTAATCACAAACTTCCATTTACCAGAATCAACACTTTTAATGCTAGTATCTGCCTTAGCTGGAAAAGATTATATAATGAAGGCATATAAAGAAGCAGTAGAAAAGAAATATAGATTCTTTAGCTTTGGAGATGCAATGCTAATAATATAAGGAGGAATTAATGGAACCATCAGTAACATATGAATTATTACATATAGATAAAACAACAGGAGCAAGAAGAGGAATAGTTCATACTCCACATGGAGATATACAAACACCTATTTTTATGCCAGTTGGAACGCAAGCAACAGTTAAGTCAATGACAGTAGAAGAATTAAAAGAAAATGGAGCACAAATAATTCTATCTAATACATACCATTTATATTTAAGACCTGGTGAAAAATTAGTAAAAAAAGCAGGTGGTCTTCATAATTTTATGAGATGGGATAGACCAATACTTACAGATAGTGGTGGATTTCAAGTTTTTTCATTAAGTGAACTTAGAAATATTACTGAAGATGGAGTAGAATTTAAATCACATTTAGATGGAAGCAAACATTTCTTTTCACCTGAAAAAGTAATGCAAATAGAAGAAGATTTAGGTGCAGATATTATAATGGCATTTGATGAATGTGTAGAATATCCAGCAACATATGAATATACAAAACAATCAATGGAAAGAACTACTAGATGGGCAAAAAGATGTAAAGAGGCACATACAAGAGAAGATCAAGCATTATTTGGAATAATACAGGGGGGATTTTATGAAGATTTAAGAGCCCAAAGTGCAAAAGATTTAATTGATTTAGATTTACCAG